>JANNQQ010000040.1:0-9165 GCA_031400835.1 Actinomycetes bacterium
CAGGACATCCGCAAGATGGGCGGCCTCCGCAAGACGATGCCGTTCACGCATGCCGTCTTCCTGATCGGGACGCTTGCGCTTGTTGGGATCCCGCCGCTCGCTGGGTTCTGGTCGAAGGATGCGATTCTCGCGGGCACACTCGCTGACGACAGCGTGCTCGGGTGGACGCTTCTCGCTGGAGGGCTGATCGGTGCGCTCCTCACAGGTGCCTACGCGCTGCGCCTGTACTTCAAGGTCTTCCATGGTGAGCCGGCCGCGCAACACGGACTTGACGCCGCGCACCCGCATCACGGAGAAGGGCCACGCACGATGCTCGTGCCGGTCGCGATCCTTGCCGGGCTCTCGGTCGTCGGCGGGCTGCTGCAGATCCCCGGCCTTTGGCACGTGTTCGAGGATTGGCTCCACCCGGTCGCCGAGCAGCTCGTCGAGCCGAGCGCCGCCCAAGAGTGGCTGGTAAGCGCCGTTGCGGTTGTGGTGGGGCTGGTGGGAGTCCTCGTCGCCCGCTCGGCGTTCCGGGCCAGGAGCGAAGTGGTTGCCGAGGGTGGCACGCGCAGGCTGCTCGAGCACAAGTTCTTCTTTGACGAGCTCTACGACGCCGTGTTCTCAAGGCCCTATCAGCTCCTTGCGGCCAGGCTCCGCTCCGACGTCGAGGAGCCGTTCATGCGGGGGTCACTCGATCGCGTAGCCGAGGGAACGGGGGGGCTTGCGCGCCGGGTTGCCCGCCTCCAGGGTGGCCTTCTGCGGACATACATCCTCGCGATCACCGCGTCAGTCATCGTTCTTGCGATCGTGTTTGTGGTGCTTCGCTGATGCAGGCGACGCTGCTCATTGCGATTCCGATGGTGGCTGCGCTTGTCGTGTGGCTGCTGCCCGTTCGCCGTGACTGGACGGAGTTCCTCGCGGGGTTGGCCGTACTCGCCGATCTCGGGATCTGGGTCGGTGGTCTCGACATTCCCGTACCCGGCATCAACGGCCCGCACGGGTTCGACTTCTCAAGCACCGCCCCCAACTTCGAGATGCACCACACGTGGATCGAGGATCTCGGTGTCTCGTATTCCGTCGGCTTCTACGGGTTCCAGTACTGGTTGGCGGGGCTGGCGATCGTCATCGGAGCCGCGGCCATCGGCTACGGGATCCATGCCGGACGCGAGCGGCCGCGGGCGTACTTCGGGCTGATGCTCTTCCTCATCGGCTCGCTCGTTGGAGTCTTCGCCTCGCAGGATCTCCTGCTCTTCTACCTCTTCTTCGAGGCGATGCTGATCCCGATCTACGTCCTCATTGGGGTGTGGGGCGGGCCGGGCCGGGTGAAGGCCACCGTGACGTTCGTCATCTACACGATGGCAGGGTCGCTGCTGATGCTCGGCTCGATCGTCGCCTTCGGGATCTCGCAGGGAACGTTCGCCCTGGCGGAGATGGGGACGAGCGACAACGATCTCGTCTTCCTTGGATTCCTCGTCGCCTTCGCCGTGAAGGCACCGCTCTTGCCCTTCCACGGCTGGCTTCGCGCCGCATACACCGAGGCACCGCCAGAGCTTGGTGCGCTGCTTTCCGGGGTCGTCTCGAAGGCCGCTGTCTTCGGGCTCATCTGGATCGTGCTCCCACATTTCCCGGAGCCCGTCGAGAACTGGCGTGAGGTCGTGCTTGTGCTCGCCGCGGCCACGCTCCTCTACGGCTCGGTGCTCGCATTCCGCCAGCCCGATGCCCGCGGTGTGATCGCGTACTCCTCGATGGGACAGATGGGGTTGATCGTGCTCGGGATCTTCGCGAGCAACGACCTTGGGCTCGACGGGGCAGTGCTGCAGTCGGTGAACCATGGGCTCGTCTCTGCTGCGCTCTTCCTTCTGGCCGGGATGATCGAGTCACGCGCCGGCACGGGCGTGTTCTCCGAGCTGGGTGGGATGGCCAAGAGCCGCCCACTCCTCGCGACCCTCGTGATGGTGGTCGGCATGTTCGCTCTCGCTGTTCCGGGGTCTGCGAACTTCGCGGGAGAGTTCGCGATCCTTGCAGGCGTCTTCTCGAGCGGCTGGGGGTACGCAGCGGTCGGTGCCATCGCGATTGTCCTCGGTGCGCTCTATGCGCTTCGCTTCATCTCGGCGCTCCTACACGAGCACCGCGGCGCTGCGGTGCGAGAGGAGAGTGGTGACCTCGTGAGCAACGAACTTCTCCTGGTCGTGCCGCTCGTGGCCCTCCTTGCCGTGCTCTCGGTGTGGCCGGCCGTCATCAGCGAGCGCTCGTTTCCGAACGATGAGCCCGCAAAGACAGTGAGTGAGGCGCACTCGTGATCGTTGGCGCGATCGGCACCCCAAGCGTCGACTGGCTGGCGCTCGCGCCCGTGCTTGCGCCGCTGGCTGCCTCCGCACTGGCACTTCTCGGCGCGGTTCTCGTTCCCGAGGCCTCGCGGCGCGCATTCACGGCGTCCATAACGTTCGCGGGCTTTGTGACGGGAGGCGTCTTCGCTGCGGTGCTCTACAGCAACACCGAAGGGCCTGTCTCGCTCATCGCCGACTCGATGAGTCGCGACCGGATGGCGGCACTTGCCCAGGTACTTCTCGCCGGCATCGGTGCGGGCGTCGTACTCATCTCCCTCGGTGACAAGCGCCGGGATCACGTCGGCGAGTACTTCTCGCTCCTAGGCGTCGCAGGTGCCGGGATGATCTTCTTCGTCTCGGCGGGCAACCTGATGACGCTGTTCCTCGGGCTCGAGTGGTTTTCGATCGCCCTCTACATCCTGTGTGCGATGGACACCCATCGCCGCGCCTCGCTCGAGGCAGGGCTCAAGTACCTCATCGTGGGGAGCTTCGGCTCCGCCATCTTCCTCTTCGGCTGCGCACTCACGTACGGCGCCTCCGGCGAGCTTGGGTTTCAGGCGATCCGCGATGCTCCCGCGGCGGATAGCCCGCTCTTCGTGGTGGGGATGGCGATGATCATCGCGGGGCTGGCCTTCAAGGTCTCGGCGGCCCCATTCCACATGTGGACGCCCGACGTCTATGAGGGCGCGCCAACAACGGTCACCGCATTCATGGCAACGGCAACCAAAGTCGCTGCTCTCGTCGTCACCCTCCGCGTGCTCGTCACGACCTTCCCGGAACAGTCCGAGTTGTGGACGATCGCGGTCGCGGCGCTGGTCGTCGCCTCGCTCGTGATCGGGAACCTTGGGGCACTCGCACAGCGCGACGTCAAACGCCTCCTTGCGTACTCCTCGATCTCGCACGCAGGCTTCGCCCTGATGGCCGTCGCCTCCGGCAACGAGCTCGGGGCAAAGGCCCTCCTGTTCTATCTCTTCCCCTACGCGGCGGCCACCCTTGGGGCGTTCGCCGTCATCGCGGCACGCGAGCGCGAGCTTGACCGCGCTGTGAGCGTCGCCGCGATGGAGGGACTTGGCTGGGAGCGCCCATTCCACGGAGTCGCGATGTGGATCTTCATGCTGAGCTTTGCCGGCTTCCCACTCACGGGCGGATTCCTCGGCAAGTTCTACGTCTTCTCGGCGATCTACACCTCGGGGTGGTGGTGGTTGGCGGTCATCGGGATCCTCGCGACCGCTGTGAGCCTCGCGTACTACCTCGCGATCATTCGCGCGATGTACATGCGGCCGAGCCAGGTCACGGGAACGGTCGTTGCTGCGGGTGGCGCGACACGACGCGATCTCGGGCTCGACGCAGCAGTCGCAATCGCATTGGCGGTGACCGTCGGCACGTTCTTCCTCGCCCAGCCGATCGTTGACCTCGCGCGCGACGCTGCAGCCACGCTCCTCTTCTAGCTGGTCGGGGAGTGTCAATGGCCACTAGCATCGGGATCGTGATCTCCCGATCAGGTGAGGAGTTGGTCTTGTGAGCGAGCGCTGGGGCAGCGTGCGCGTCCGGCAGGCCACCCCTCCCATTGCTACCTATTCGATCTGCGCCTGTGACCTGTCTGCGGGCCAGTGGGGTGTTGCGACACAGTCAAAGTTTCTCGCGGTCGGGTCGGTTGTTCCCTGGGCTGTTCCGGGCGTCGGCGCTATCGCAACCCAGTCATATGCAAACCCGCGGTATGGGCCCGAGGGGCTCGATCTGCTCCGCCACGGTGCAACGGCCGAGGAGGTCATCGATCGGCTTACCTCGGCCGACCCAGACGCCGCGATGCGCCAGCTTGGCGTCGTCGACGGTGAGGGTCGCGGGGCGTCGTTCACGGGCGAGGGCTGCCACGAGTGGGCAGGTGGGGTCACCGGGCCTGGCTTTGCCATCCAGGGCAACATCCTCGTCTCCAAGGAGACCGTCGTCGGGATGCAGGTCTCGTTCGAGAGCTCTCGCGGCAAGCCGCTCAGCGAGCGCCTTCTCGCCTGTCTCGATGCGGCCGAGCTAGCCGGCGGTGACCGCCGTGGCCGGCAGTCGGCTGCGCTGCTCGTCGTCGAGCAGGATGGCGGCTATGCGGGGCTGTCCGATTCGCTGTTCGATTTACGCGTCGACGACCACGCAGACCCTGTCGTCGAGCTCCGCCGCCTCTACACCATCCATCTGGCGCTCTTTGGGTCAACTCCCCGCGACGAGTGGCTTATCGTGGAGAATGCTCTTCGCGACGAGCTCACGGCCCGGCTTGGCCAGCTCGGGCATCACTCGCTCGTAGACTGGGCCGGCTTCGAGAACCTGGAGGAGCGCGTGGACGGCGAAGACACAATCGACCCGGTGGTGCTCAGTGTCCTTCGGGAGCGAACCACGTGAGCGATCGCTGGACCGTCACGCCGTTGGCGGACATTGGTGGGTACGCCGACGAAGGCAAGCCGCTCTGGCACATGGTGCGCTCGGTTCTCGGGATCGAGGCCTTCGGCATCAACGCCTGGACGGCAACGGAGGACGGCCAGCAGCTGATCGGTGAGCACGACGAGGTAGGGCTTGGGGCCGGCCGGCATGAGGAGCTGTACTTCGTGGTCGAAGGTCGCGCCCGATTCACCGTCGATGGAGAAGAGGTCGATGCCCCAGCTGGAACGGTTGTCCATGTTCCGGTCACGACGGTCCGTCGCGGCGCAACGGCCGACGCGGGAACGACCGTCCTCGTCATCGGGGGCAGGCGGGGCGAGGCCTTCGAGGTGTCCTCATGGGAGCGCTCTGCGGAGGCACTCCGCTTCTGGCCCACCGAAGAGTGGGAGCGCGCAATTGCAATCCTTCAGCGCGAGCACGTGGAGCACCCCGAGAACGCGGGGGTTCTCTACAACCTTGCCTGCGCGGAGGCACGGTTTGGCCGAGCGGACGACTCGCTTGAGCACCTTCGGCTCGCGATCGAGCATGAGCCACGGTTCCTCGACAACGCGAAGGACGACCCCGATCTGATCGCGCTGCGTGACGACGAACGCTTTCCCGCGTAGCCTCCTTCGAGTCACGCAAGCGGCGCGGTGGCGCTGGGCATGGACGCTGCGACGATGCCGGCCCGCCATTTGCTCGCTTGCTCGGGTCGGCTGCGAGTCGTACACTGACCGCCATGAGCAGAAGCACCATGTTCGGCGTCCTCGGAGGTCTCGGCTGGTTCGTCATCGGGATCTTCGTGGGATTTCTGATCTGGGGTTAGACCCCCTCTCGCGGGTCGCCGGGGAGTCGCACTGCATCCGCAAGCTCCCGGAAGCCCGGCACGGGATCGTGGCCCGGGCGAGCGACGAGCAGCACAGCGGCGTGCTCAGGACCGGCGAGGGCGCGCACCATCAGCTCAAGCCCGACCGCGAGCGCGAACGCCTTGTGCGCATGAGGCCCTCCGAACGGGATCAGCTCCTCGGGGCTGGCCAGTCCTGCAATGACGTCGCCGTGCGTCACCGCACCCATCGACACATCAACGACGACAGGGCGTCCGTCGGACGAGGGGATGCCAATCGCGAGGGGGTTCGTCCCCGTCAACGCCGGGCCGCCGTCGGGGTGCGCAAGGCGACGGGGTGAGGTCGCCGTCAACGCTGCGACCAGGCCCCGTTCTGCAAGGCGCCTCACCCAGCAGCCGAGCGAGCCTGTGGGAAAGCACCTCTCCGCCACCACGATGGTTGCGTGCTCGGGCGGGTCGGCGAGAAGTCCGTCGCACACCGCGGCGAGCGTGAGATACCCGAGAGCCCCTTCGCCGTGCCAACGCTCGTACCCTGGTGCAACGGCGATACGTCGAGGCTTTGCGGTGGCGTCGAAGACCTGCGTTTCAAGCCAGGCGATCCGTGAATGACCGTGGCCGGCCTTCCCCGCACGCTCGGCCTCGTCAAAGTGCTCAAACACCGCCACCGCGTCGGCGACGGAGAGGCCTAGAGCCTCAAGTCGGGTGAGCGCCTCGTTCCGCGTCATCTGAGCGAGCGTATACCCGCATCGAGTCCTACTTGGACCCGAACATCTTGTTTACGACGACCACTCCTTCCCCGAACACGGTGCTGGAAGGCTCCAGTTCGACCCAAGAGGAGAGGAACACCCAATGCGTAGGATCATCGTTTCTGCAGGTCTCATAGTCACCGCACTCGTTGTAACCGGCATCGCCGCTGCGACATTCAGGAGTTCGGGAGTCCAGCCTGCTACAGCGACGTTCGCGACGACGATGGACAACGCGAAGACGTCAACGTGTCTCGGAAACGGGGACACGTACCGAATCACCACAGGTCGCTACGTCGGCAAGATCGACTTTGCCGCGCCGAACGACGATCTCGACGGTGCGCTATCACTGAGTTTGCGTGCGGTCTACAACACGACCGACAAGATCGGCTGGGTCGAAGGCACCTTCCGCTCCCACGATGACGGGAAGCGCCCGAACGGATCCTTCCGCGGTGTTCTCGGTGAATCTGGCGGCCAGGTGACGCTCGACGGATTCGCCAACGGCACGGTGAATCGCCGCTACGCGCGTCTGCTCGGAGGAATGAGCGCAACCTTCAAGGCGAACGAAACCGGACTTACAACGGCCATTGACGGCACGCTCGGTCAGAGTACTCCGTCCTTCCCGGCTGTCCTCGCGGGCGGTGCCTGCACCGGCGAGAAGCCCGCGACCGGTGGCGGGGTTACGGTCAAGCTCACCGTCAAGGGCACGATTCAGGCGCTCTCACCCAACTCGATCACGGTGAACCCTGTCGGTGCCAACTGGCAGACCTGTGCAATCAAGCAGGGTGCCTCCCCGTCGACCTCCGGCTTCGCAGTTGGCCAGAAGGTTGAGATGAGTTGCGGGATCGTCGATACGGCAATGACGCTCCTCAAGCTCCAGAAGAAGAACTAGTCGCTTCGAGACGCGCGCCGCTCCCCTCCCCCGGGGGCGAACCGCTGGCCACGGCCCCCCGACCGGGGCCGTGGCCCATTCTTCTTGTCGGACGCCCGCCCGGAGCACCGCGTGAGGCGGCCAGGTGTTGCGTGTCCTAAAGGACTGTGAGCGCTTTGTGGATCGCGCCGGGGCGACGCCCACGGAGCGTCTCGACAAGCGCGAGGATCGCGATGGCGGCTTCACAGTCCGGTGCGGCCTCGATGATCGGCAGTCCGGCATCAGCCGCTTCACGAAGCGCAGGGTCGAACGGGACGCGACCAATGACCGGCGCGTCAATCTCTGCTGCGAGCGCATCTCCGCCACCCGAGCCGAAGAGCTCCTGCCCGCTGCCGACGAGGTACGACATGTTTTCGATCACGCCGGTGATCCTCATTCCCGTCTTCTGCGCCATGATTGCGGCGCGCACCGCGACCTTCTGCGCCGCAGGTTGAGGGGTCGTGACGATGACCGCCTCGGCGCGCGGAAGGAGCTGTCCTAGCGAGATTGCAACGTCGCCGGTTCCCGGCGGCATATCCACGACAAGCGTGTCGATCGCGCCCCAATGGACATCTGAGAGAAACTGCTCGAGCGCTTTGTGAAGCATGGGTCCGCGCCACATGATCGGCCCGTTGTCCTCTGCGAAGAAGCCGATCGACATCAGCTTCAGCTCGCCACGGACAGGTGGGATGATCATCGAGTCGACGACAATGGGTCGCTGACTCACTCCGAGAACATGCGGGATTGAGTATCCGTACACGTCCGCATCGAGGACGCCAACGCTCTCACCGCTTGCCGCAAGCGCAGCTGCAATGTTCGCGGTGAGCGTCGACTTCCCGACGCCTCCCTTTCCCGATGCGACCGCGATCACGCGGGTCGTCGGGTCGAGCTGCACGGTGCGTTCGGTGCGGCCGCCGCGTAGGCGCGTTGCGAGCGCAGCCTTCTCGTCGGGAGTCATCACGTCGAATGCGAGCCTCACCGCCGTCACCCCGGGGACGGAGCCAACGTGCTGCTGCACCTGATCCTGGAAGCTCGATCGAAGAGGGCATCCAACGACGGTCAACGCAATCGTGACATCAACGCTCGCGTCTGCCTGCACCACGACATCGCGGACCATGTCGAGGTCGGTTACGGAACGCTTGAGCTCGGGATCGATGACCTGCTCGAGCCCCTTGAGAATGGCATCGCGATCGGGAGACATAGCCACTTCGAGGGTACCTGCGGCTCAGTAGTCGTCCGCATGACAGCCGGGAGTCCCGTAGTCGGAGTCACGGGGTTTGCACTGATGACCCAGCTGAAGCGGATGAGGAGACTGAGACAGGCCCAACGCTTGCGCTGGGAACAGAGATTTCAAACGGGAGGTATGGGAAATGACTGGTCGCAGGGCACTTGAGATTGGTGGCATCGTTGCTGGTGTCCTCATGGTCGCGTTCGGCATAGGCGCACTCGCGATGAGCATCAGCGCGCGCGGCACGGTGAGTGACGAGATCCAGCGTGAGAACATCGTCGGCTCGGCCGACATGAACCCAACGGACATCGAGGCCGCAGTGAAGGAGGCGGGTCTTGAGGGCATCGTCATCCCGTCGTGCGACGTGGCCGAGCAGCCGATCGAGAGCGGCACCGACGCGCGCTGCTTCGCCCAGTACCTCCGTATTCACGCGCTCGAGTCTTCGGGCGGCTTGACGTACGCTCAGATGGGCCGATTCCTGGCGGCGAGTGATCCGAGTGACCCAGCGGGTACGAGCGACGAAGAAGCAGCCCTCAAGGACGAGGCCGGCAAGCCAGTCTCGAACGCCACTCGGAACACGTGGGTGACGGCGACGGCCCTTGCGACTGCTCTGAACGTCTCCTACATGGCCGAGCAGATCGCGCTCTTCGGGTTGGTTGTAGGAATCGCGCTACTCCTCAGCGGCATCGGCTTCGTCATCCTCGCCTTCGCCGTCCTCGGGAAACGCGGTA
>JANNQQ010000041.1:0-10713 GCA_031400835.1 Actinomycetes bacterium
AGCGCCTCGTCGTCGATGTGGGCCGCCGCCTCAACCTGGACGAGCGACCGTTCAAGAGGGTCGAGGCGCCTCCAGTGCCTCAAGGAATAGGGGAACCTCGGCCAGAGCCCCTGGACAACGAACAGAGAGCCAACAAGCCCCAACAACACGGCGAGTCCCAAAAGAGCCGAACGGACGAGTCTTGGCGACCACGCAAGCTCTGGTGAGAGCGGCGGCGGCGTGTCGACGATGCCAAGCGGCGAGCGCGGGTCGCTCGAGAGCCGCGAGCTGACCGCGAGCGCTCGCCAGGGAATCTGCTCCACCCGATCCTCGCCGCCCTGTCGATAGGCGATCTCGAGCGGCTTGAACTCGAACGGTCGCCCATCCGCCCGGGGGAGGCAGGCTGTAGCCAGACACCGCAGCTGAACGACGGTGCGAAGGAGCGACACCGACCCTTGACGGCTGCGCTCCACCTCCGTCTCGACCGCGCGATACGGTCGGAAGTCCGTCCGTACAACGACCGATCCAGGTTCGATCTCGGCATCGTCCGTGAATACATCGACCTCCGCTGTGATCGTGTCGCCAAACAACGAGCCCGCTGTCGAGAGAGCTCGCTTGATCGTGAGCGGATCGCGAAGCAAAAGTGGTGAGGCCGTGTCACGCGGCCAGACGAAGGCGAGGGGACCGACGGCGAGCGCCAGCACAACCGGCAGAGCCATCGCGAGCCGCCGCACCGACGGCTCCGACCACAGGTGGGCTAGACGGGTACGCATCAGCGATAGCCTCGGAGGTGAGAGACTCGCCCGTCGGCCCAGCGCAGGAATGCGGCATGGATTGCGCGCGGGTCGGACGTGGTCAGCTCGACTGAGTCGAGCCCCAGCTCGCCAAGCGTCTCGTTGAGCCGCGCCGACCGCCCCTCGTTCTCCTCACGCCGGTCATTCGTCTCTCGACGACTCAGCCTCACGAGTGACACGGCTCCGCTGGACGGGTCGGCGAGCGGCAACGTGATGCCCGCGACATCTGGGAACGATCGCTCCCACAGCGGATCCTGCACAAGCACCGGGACCACATCCCAGCCAGACCCGAGCGCCAGCCGCATCGACTCCGCGCTCGGCGGTGGAAAGAAATCGGAGATCAGGAACACGAACGTTCCGGGCGGCACCCTGTTGGAGTGTCGAGCAAGCTCACCGATCGCGCGGTCGAGGCTGTCGGCCTTGCCGCTCGCTCCACCGTCCGCGATCCGACGCTCGAGCGCGAGGCGCAGCGTGGGATCGCGGCGCGGAGGCTCGACCCATGCCCCGTCGCCCATCTCTGCGAATCCGAGCAGGGCACTCGTCGCGGCCGCGCTTGACACGATCGCCGATGCCGCAACCCGCACGGCCTCCGGCTTGCGCAGCCACGGGAGCCCAACCGGACACAACCCCATCGATGGGCTCCGATCGAAGATGATCACAACTCGCACTGCATCCTCCGCGAAGTGATCGCGGACGACGAACTCGTCGGCTCCCCTCGCCGTCGACAGCCGTGCGGAGGCCCCCCAGTCGACCAGCTTGATGGCGTCACCCCGGCGGTAGGCGCGCGTGCTCGCGATGTCTGACCCGCTGCCGCGTCGCCGCGTCGCGCGACCGGCGACCTCAAGCCCGGCCCCCCGACGCAACGGGATCAGAGGGAAGACGAGGTCTGCCATAAGGCGATCAGGAAAGAAGCGTCGGCGCGGGTCGGGGCGCCCTTTCGAGCAGGCGCTCAAGCAGGCTCTGCCGGGATCCAGTTTCGTCGCCGAGCTCATAGGCGTGCGAGACCAGCAACCGGTGCGAGAGCACGGGCTCGGCAAGAAGCTCGATGTCTGCTGGCTCGACGTGTCCGCGACCACAAAGCAGCGCAAACGCCCTGGCGCTGCGCTCAAGCGCAAGCGAGCCGCGCACGGACGCGCCCGTGCGCACCCCCGGCAGCTCCCGTGTCGCGCGCACAAGATCGATGACCCACCGCTGGAGAAGAGGGTCTATGTAGATGTCCTCCACACCTCTCTGAAGTTCACGCAGCTCGTCGATTCCCAGCACCGCCTCAAGCGAGTCGAGAGGGTGCCCGTGTCGCTGGGCTCGGACGATCTCGAGCTCCTCATCGGCCTGCGGGTAGCCGAGCGCCGCCTTGAGGAAGAATCGGTCGAGCTGCGCCTCCGGGAGCGGGAAAACACCCTCGTGGTCGAGTGGGTTCTCGGTAGCGAGGATCAGGAACGGACGCGGAAGCGGGCGCGATTCCCCATCGACGGTGATCTGGCGTTCTGCCATCGCCTCAAGGAGCGCGCTTTGCGTCTTCGGCATTGCCCGGTTGATCTCGTCGACGAGGAGGATGTTTGCGAAGACCGGTCCCGACTGAAACTCGAATCGCCGCTCGCGCTGGTCGTACACCGAAAGCCCCGTGACATCGGTCGGCTGGAGGTCGGGGGTGCACTGAATCCGCGCGGTGGTCGCGCCGTCGATCGAGCGCGAGATCGCACGTGCGAGCACGGTCTTTGCCGTACCCGGGACGTCTTCCAGCAGCACATGCCCTTCACACAGAAGCGCGCAGATGACGAGCTGGATCTGGTCGCGCTTGCCTCGCACCACAAGCTCGATGTTGTCGAGCAGCCTCGTCGACAACTCCCCGTGGCGCTCCGCTTCCGGCGAGACGGCGAGACGGCTCTCGTACGGCTGTACCTCGTGCACGGTAGGCGTAAGACGCGATACCTGCTCCTCGGGCACCGGGACTGAGAGCATGGCGTTCGGAACGCCAGCGAAGACGGGCGCTGCGGGGTCGGGAAGTGGCAGTCGAAGCGCCGAGGCAGCCCGACGTAGGAAGCCTTCACCGTCGCCGCTTTCGAGGCGCGCTATCGGACTCTCCTCATACAGATCATGGTACGTGCGCGTCGGCCGCACGGATGGTTGCGCTAGCGCAAACGCCCCGCGAGGGCGGCCGGCCTGAGCAGCCGCCGCGGCGCCTTCAACCCCGCCTCGCGCACGGGTGGGTTCAGCGGCTCCGAGAGCGGTGCGGCCCCAAACGACCGTCGCACCTGTTCCGGATCGGGCACCCCATACGTGGTCGTGCGCTGACGGGGAGTCCGCCCGGCGGAGCGGATGATCGCTTCCATCCGCTCGGGCGGAAGCTCCTGCCCCCCTTCCGAGCCGGCCGCCCGCGAAATCGACTCGTTCATCAGCGTCCCTCCGAGGTCGTTGACCCCCGAGGCAAGTGCTTGCCGAACCCCGTCGGGACCGAGCTTGACCCACGACACCTGGATGTTCGTGATGTAGGGATGGAGTGCAAGACGCGCAACTGCATGGATGAGGAGCACCTCCCCGAACGTCGGCCCGCGGCGGGCCTCGCCCTTGAGGTAGATCGGCGCTTCCATCGGGACGAACGGCAGCGGCACGAACTCAGTGAAGCCCCGGGTCTCGCGCTGTTGTTCTCGTGCGCGAATGAGGTGACGCGCCTGGTGCACGGGTTGCTCCACGTGACCCAACATCATCGTCACGTTCGACCGCAACCCCACTCGATGGGCGGCCGCGTGCACGTCGAGCCACTGGTCGGTGCTGACCTTGTCGGGACAGATGATCGCCCGAACCTCGTCGTCAAGAATCTCCGCCGCCGTGCCAGGAAGCGAGCCAAGTCCCAGGTCGCGGAGCCGTTCGAGGTACGGCTCGAGTTTCAGCCCGAGCGTAGCTGCGCCCTGCCAGATCTCGAGGGCCGAGAACGCGTGCACATGAATCCCGGGAACTGCATCGCGGATCGCCTCGACGACGCTCGCGTAGTAGTCGCCCGTGAAGGCGGGATGGATCCCGCCTTGCAGGCACACCTCGGTAGCGCCGCGATCCCACGCCTCGCGGGCACGACGGACGATCTCATCGTGCGGCACCAGAAATGCAGGGCCACGAAGGTTCTCGGCAAGCTTGCCTTTCGAGAACGCGCAGAAGCCACACTTGAAATAGCAGACGTTCGTGTACTGGATGTTCCGCGTCACGACGTAACTCACCTCGTCGCCGCAGACCTCGCGTCGGAGACGATCTGCAGCCGCAAGCACCCGCTCCCGCTCGATGCCGCGGGTCGAGAGGAGCCGCGTGATCTCCTCCTCCCCAAGCGCATCGCCAACCAGCCCAAGCGGCAGCGCCCCAGGTCGCCGAACGACAGCACTTTGTGGCTCTGAGACACTTTTGCGGTTCGGGTGAATTCCGCCGCGACTTTGTGTCTCAGAGCCACAAAGTCGCGGTACGGCGCCCGGCTCGCCAGGTGCCCAGCGATCTTCGCGCGCGAGCCCGAGCGAATCAGCCGCACGCCTGATCGCGGGAGCGACTGCTGGATCGCTCCACCGCCCAAGGTCATGCACATGCTCGGGATAGAGCGGCAGTCTCGGCGCCAGCTCAAGCCCCCGCGACTGGCACGCCTCTCGTAGTCGCTCGATGTCGGGCCACGGCGCTTCCGGGTTGACGTGATCAACGGTCACCGGCGAAACGCCACCCCAGTCATCGATCCCCGCATCGAGGAGCAACGGGAATTCGTCGTATGCCAGGTTGGGCGGTGCCTGCACGTGGATGTCCCCGCCGAGGACGATGCGTGCCACTGCAACCGACCAGAGGTGGTCCTCAAGCGAGGGATCTGGGTGATCGGCCATCCGTGTGCCCGGCTTTGCGCGGAAATTCTGAACGATCACTTCGCGTAGATGACCGTGCTCCTCCGCCAGCGCCTGTAGCGCGAGCAACGCGTCGATCCGCTCCTCGCGGGTCTCGCCTATCCCGATGAGGATCCCGCTCGTGAACGGCACCGCCAGTTCGCCCGCGAGCCGCATCGTCTCGAGGCGCCGAGCGGGGAGCTTGTCAGGAGAGGCCCAGTGAGGGCCGCCCTTGGCTGAGAGCCGCGTTGCGGTGGTCTCGAGCATGATCCCCATCGAGGCCGAGACCCGTCGCAGCGAAGCGAGCTCGTCACGCGTCATGACCCCGGGGTTCAGATGCGGAAGAAGCCCTGTCTCCTCAAGCACGCGACGCGCGCAGCGCTCGAGGTATTCAAGCGTTGTCTCGCACCCCAGCTCAGCCAGCTCGACGCGCGCGACCTTGTATCGCAGCTCCGGTTTGTCGCCAAGCGTAAAGAGCGCCTCGGTACACCCTGCCTCCACCCCGGCCCGCGCAATCGCAATGACCTCATCCTCGGTGAGATACGCGCGCTCCCCTCGCCGCGGTGGCTGGGCAAAGGTGCAGTACCCGCAGACGTCGCGACACAGCGTCGTCAGCGGGATAAAGACCTTCGGCGAGTACGTGACGAGCGTCCCACGCCGCAACCGCCGGGCCTCGGCCATGAGATCGTCAAGGGGTGTCGAGAGAAGCTCGGAGACGAGATCGTGCATGCGTTCTTGGGCCGGGTGACGAGCGGTCGTCGAACTGGTGTCGCCGTTGTCGGCGGACTGTCGCCCCGTGCGGTCTCCTCGCGCGGGTCGCTCCAGCATACGCAACCAGCTGCAGCGACCGGGACAAGAAGGGCCGGCATCTGCCGGCCCTTCCAGAATGGATCAAAGGTCTCTCAAACTACGAGGCGCGGTACCCCCACAGGCCTCCGAAGCTCTTCCATGACTTGCCACCCCAGCGCTGCAGCACCATCTGCTCGATGGGGAAGTGGTCGCCGTTGCCTGCGGTCTTGAGCGCGATCCCCGGGAGCAGGAACGGGTTGGTCGAGAAGTTCATGTTCGAGACCACCTTGACCAGGGCCTCGCGGGTGAGGTTCGGGCCGACCTTCTTGAGCGCCTCCACCGTTGTCCACGCAACCGCCATGCCATAGACGTGGTAGACGTCATTCGCGTTGGCGCCCGGTGCGAACTGCTTCAGGAGCGCGCGGTAGAGAACCATCGTCTTGTCCTTCGCCCACTTCGGGTCGGTCGGATCCTTGAGGAACGCAATCGAGACCGACCCAGGCGCGACCTTGTTTGTTCCACCTTCAGAGGCAAGGGTCATGATGTTCGAGGCCGAGGAGACCGCGTTGTTGATCGTCAGCTTTGGCTTCCAGCCGAGCTTGTTCGCGAACACGTATGCCTGAATCGCAAACTTCGGCGTTGCGAAGACCGCGTAAATGTCCGCCTTCGAGGCGCGGAGCTTTGCGACCTGCGAGCTGACGTCGGCCGCGGTCACCTCATACGGCTGCGCCGCGACGACCTTCACCTTCGACTTGGCGAGTCCCCGCTTCAGGCCGAGCAGGAGATCCTTGCCGTACGAGTCGTTCTGGAAGAGCACCGCGACCTTCCTGCCCGGCGTCGTGCGGGCGAGGAACTTCCCGTAGACCCAACCCTCGGCCTGGTAGCTCGGCTGGAACCCAATCGTGTACGGGTACTTCTCAGCGTCGGCGCCCCAGGTCGTCGCGCCCGAGGCGGCAAAGAGCTGCGGGACCTTCTGAACGTTGAGATACTCGCGGATCGCCTCGTTGTGTTCCGTCCCGAGCGTGTTAAAGACGGCGAAGACCTTGTCCTGCTCGACGAGCTGACGCGTGACCTGAACGGTTTGCGCTGGGTTGTAGGCGTCGTCGAGGTACTTGTACTCGATCGTGCGTCCCAGAACGCCACCCTTCGCATTGACCGACTTGAGATAGGCCTCGGCGCCTCGCGCAACCGATGCGTACGCCGACGCCGAGCCCGAGAGCGGAGCCGTCCCACCGAGGAGAACCGAGGTGGCCGTCACGCCTGGGTCTGCGGCACCGGTGCCGGTGGCGGCGGTCGCACCAATGACCGACGTCGCAACAACCGCGGTACAGACGAGCGCGAGCAGGAGCAGCTTTCTCATCGGGTGACGTCTCCTCGTGAAGGCGGGATTGGAGAATGTGAACGGTCGGTCTACGACCGTTGACGATGGTAACGCCCCGTTGTTAACCGCGCTCGCTCCTCAAGGACTTCTGCGTCCCAGGGAGCCATTTTCTTCGAGCCAGGTTCATAGCCTCGGCAAGCGAATCCCTGAGGCGCAGTCCCTCAATGCGCCTCACCTCGCAGATGTTGAGGTCTCGTGCCGATGAAGCACTTGTCCCGATCACCCGGTACCCCACCTCCCGCTTCATTGAGGTGTGCTGGAACGCAAGACGCGCAGCCGGTCGAACAGCCCGGCGATACCCGTCGGCAACAAGAACATCGTCGCGATCAGTACGAGGCCGTACACGACGCCCGGTGCGCCCGCCGACTTCGAGACCTCCTGCGCCCAGAGCGGGAGGAACTGGATGAACACTGCGCCGACGATGAGGCCTTTGAGCGAGCCAAGCCCGGCGACGACAACTCCCACCAGCAGGAAGATCGAGAGCGAGATCGGGAACGTGTCCGGGTTGACGAACGTCGTCGCGATCGCAAAGAGCGAACCTGCGACTCCTGCGAATGCCGCGCTGACCGCGAACGCCAGCGTCTTCGTCCGGGCAAGGCTGACACCAAACGATTGCGCTGCGGTCTCGCTGTCGCGCACCGACCGAAACGCCCGTCCTGTCCTGCCGCGCAGCAGCATCCAGGCGAGCACGTAGAGCACGAGCGCGACCGTCCAGCAGAGGTAGTACAGCCAGTTGTTGAAGTTCAGGTCCTGGCCGAGAATCGTCACCGGAGTCAGCGACGCCGTGAGCTCGGGAGTCCCGAAGAGGTTGACCCCCGAGCCGCCTCCTGTGAAGCCCTCGAACTTCTTGATCACTGCCGGCGCGGCGACCGCCGTGGCGAACGTCGCGAGCGCGAGATACAGCCCGGTCAGCCGCAGCGCGGGGAGCCCGAAGAGGAACCCCGCCACTCCGGCCACCACGGCCGCAATCGGGATCGTGAGGATGTCCTTCACGCCATGGTCGGCCATCAGGATCGCCGTCGTGTAGCCGCCGATCGCCATGAACGCCCCATGGCCAAGAGAGATCTGGCCTGTGTACCCGGTGAGGACGTTCAAGCCGATGAGGGCGCACAGATAGATCGCGACGTACGCGAACTGCTGGGCGCGAAAGTCCGAGATGAACGCCGGCAGCGCCATCACAGCGATCGCAAGCACCCCGAACGTTGCGAGTGGCCGTGCGATGCCCATCAGACCTTCTTCACCTCGCTCGTACCGAAGATCCCACTCGGCTTGACCAGAAGCACCACGAGGATCACAGAAAGGGCGGCGGGAAGACGCAGATCGGCACCAACGAAGTCGATGTACGTGCCGATCAGATTGAGGCCAACGCCAAGCAAGAGTCCACCGACAACCGCACCGATCGGCGAGTCGATCCCCCCGAGCACAGCGGCGGCGAATGCGTAGATGAGCATCGCGACCATCATGTTCGGATCGAGGAAGAGGCTTGGTGCGGCGAGCGCACCTGCGATTGCGCCAAGCATTGCGGCGAGCCCCCATCCCAGCGAGAGCATCCACGACACCCGCACACCTACGAGCCGCGCCTCGGTTGGGTTGACTGCTGCAGCGCGCATTCCGAGCCCCACCTTCGTGAATCGGAAGAGAACCCCCAGGAGAGCGACGGTGCCTAGGGCGACGCCGATCGTTCCGAGATCCTGCACCGAGATGATGACCCCACCGACGTCGATCGTCGTGGAGGGGAACGGGCTGCGCACCGCGCGCACCTCTCCCGACCAGATCATGGTCGCCAGTCCGTTGAAGATGAGCAGCAGGCCGATTGTCACGATCACGACGCGCAACACAGAGCCCTTCTCATTCGGCCGGATGACCAGCTGATGAATCCCCACCCCGCCGCCGAACGAGATCAGGAGCGTGGCGACGGCCGCCGGGCCGTACGCCCAGCCGTGGTTCGTCGTCAACGTCCAGAGGATGTAGGTCGAGAACATCGCCATCTCACCCTGCGCGAAGTTAATGACGCCGGTCGCGCGATGGATCAGGACAAGCGCAAGCGCCAGGGAGGCGTAGATGCCCCCCGAGGCAAGACCCGACACGATCTGCTGGAAGAAGTTCTGCATCAGCGGTCAGCCATCAGTAACCCAGGTAGCTCCGGCGGACGGACTCGTCGTCGCGCAGCTCGGCGCTCGTGCCGGTAACGGCGACCTTCCCTACCTCGAGAACGTAGGCAGATGACGACGCGTTGAGCGCAATCCTTGCGTCCTGCTCGACGACGAGCACGGTAAGGCCGTCCTGCTCATTGAGCTCGCGAACAATGCGGAAGATCTCGCGCACGATCATCGGGGCCAGGCCGAGCGAGGGCTCATCGAGCATCAGCAGGCGTGGATGGCTCATCAGCGCGCGTGCAAGCGCGAGCATCTGCTGCTCCCCGCCGGAGAGTGTCCCCGCGCGCTGGTCGGCGCGCTCGAGCACCCACGGAAACCATCCTGCGACTCGCTCTACATCAGCGATCACGCTGCGCTCACGCCGCGTATACGCGCCGAGTCGTAGGTTCTCCATCACGGTCAGCTCGGTAAAGGTGCCGCGCCCCTCGGGGACGTGCGCAATGCCTGCGCGTGCGACCGCCTCCGGGCCTCCACGAAGCGGCTTGCCGGCAAGCAGGATCTCGCCGCTGCGACGCACCATCCCCGAAACCGCCCGCAGCGTCGTCGTCTTTCCCGCTCCGTTCGCTCCGAGCACCGCGACTATCGAGCCCTCCGGCACCTCGAGCGAGATCCCGCGGAGTGCCTGGACAGGACCGTAGCGTGCCTCTACGTCGCGCAGTTCAAGCAGCGCGGTCAATCGTCCGACCCCAGGTATGCCTCGATCACGGCAGGGTTAGCGCGCACGTCGTCGGGCGTTCCTTCGGCGATCTTGCGCCCGAAGCTTAGGACGTTGACATGGTCGGAGACGCGCATCACGAGCCCCATGTGATGCTCTACGAGCAGGACGGTAATGCCGTGCTGCTCGCGGAGCGAGACGATGAAGTCGCCAAGTTCTTCGACCTCCTCATGGTTGAGCCCACCGGCCGGCTCGTCGAGAAGCAGCAGGCGCGGGGCCGCTGCGAGTGCGCGTGCAATCTCAACACGCTTCTGCGTACCGTACGGCAGCGACGCAGCGGGCATCGCCGCCCGATCTGCGAGGCCGACTACCGCGAGCGCCTCAAGAGCCTGCTTCTCGCCGAACGAGGCTCCGCGGCCATGCCCCCCGACGAGGACGTTCTCAAGCACGCTCATCGAGCGGAAGAGGTTGATGTTCTGGAAGGTCCGGGAGATCCCGTGGCCGACCACGTCGTGTGGACGGGCACCGAGGAGCGAAACCCCGTCGACCTCAAGCGCACCGTCATCCGGCGTGTAGAGACGGGTGATGACATTGAAGATCGTTGTCTTCCCCGCTCCGTTCGGCCCGATCAGTCCGGAGATCGTCCCCTGCTCGACGTCAAGCGAGACTCCGTCGAGCGCCACGATTCCGCCGAACCGGAGCGTCACGTCGCGGACAGAGAGCAGCGGCGCCATCTAAGGCGAGGAGCCTACTGGGTCGGTCTGTCAGGCGCGCTTTCGGTTGTGCGCGCAGCGCGTCGCTGCACCCGGTGAGTACGCTCCGGCAACGGTGGCCGCCACTCTCCACAGCGCAGCCGACCTCACGACGCTGGCGGCAATCGAACGACGGGTGCTGTGGCTCGCTGTGCGAATCGTGGACTATGCGAACCGTGAGCGGCCGAAGGGCGATCTGCTCAAGGTTGGCGGTCACCAGGCCTCGTCGGCGTCGATGGTGACACTGATGACCGCGCTTTGGCTCGCCGATATGGACGCGCGTGATCGGGTATCGGTGAAGCCTCACGCGTCGCCGGTCATGCACGCGCTCGAGTATCTGCTGGGCCGGCTCGACCGGTCGTACC
>JANNQQ010000042.1:0-2746 GCA_031400835.1 Actinomycetes bacterium
TTCGCTGTTGTGTTCGCATACTGGAAGCGCCCGGTGTCCGTGACCAGGCCGGTGTAGAGCGCCTCAGCGATCGCGGGGGTGAGCTGCAGGTCAAGCGAGGCGAAGACATCTGCCAACACCTCTGCTGCAGAGGAGGCGTCACCGACGATCAGGTTCACAGAGCCAAAGCGAGTGTTGTCATGGTGGTGGTCGATATTGATCGTCGAGAGCGCTAGATCAGTGACGCCGCGCGCCGCGACCCGGCTTCCCTGGGCACAGTCGACCGCCACTACCACTCGCTCACCGATGTCCTGCGGAACCTCGTGCAGCAAGCCGTGCCCTTCGAGCGCAAGAAAGCCGTATTCCGTCGGAACGGGCTGGTCGCCAAGCACCATCACCGAGTCCTTGCCGAGCTCGCGGAGGCCGAGATGCGTCGCGAGAAGCGAGCCGATGGCGTCGCCATCGGGATTCTCATGCGTGGTGACGGCAAACCGCTCGCTGCCACGAAGAGCCGCAGCAACGGCGACGAGATCGTCGTTATTCGGATTCATGAGGGGGCTCTGGCGGCGTCAGCTCATCGATGAGCCGGGTCATTGAGACGCCGTGCTCGACCGCGCGATCGTAGATGAACTCGATCTTTGGGGTCCGACGGATCTGGAGCTCCTTGCCAAGACGCGATTGGAGAACTCCGACCGCACCCTCGAGTGCCCGCATCGTGTCGTTACGCTTCTTCTCCGACCCAAGGACACTCACCCAGACCTTTGCGTGATCGAGGTCGCGCGAGGTCTCGACGGCGGTCACGGTAACGAACCCGATGCGTGGATCCTTCAGCGTCGGGATCGTTTCGGAGAGAACCTGGCGGACACCCTCATCCACCCGTCGCATGCGCCCGCCAGCCATTAGCGGTCGAGGCTCACTATCTCGCGCTGTCGTGCCATGAGATCGTAGCCCTGCCCTACGACCCACCGCTCGGCAACGTCGAGCAGCCGCTCGGCTTCGCTCGACTCGCGGGTAACGCACGCAAGTGTGAGCCTTGTGCGTTGCCAGGTTTCGTGGTGATCGACCTCTGCGATCGAGCATCCAACGTGATTCGCAAGCTGTTTCTTGATCGAGCGAAGGTGCATGCGCTTCTCCTTGAGCGAGCTCGCCTCACCGAAGTGGAGCTCGAAGGTGAGGATGCCGACGAAGCCGGTAGACATGTGCGGTTTCCGTGCGCGGCGCAGGAGCGCGCGCCCGGCTACCGTAGACGAAATCATGCGGGGTCTAGCTCGGATCATCGTTGTTGTGGTCATAGTCGGCATCGGTCTCGTCGCCGGCAGCGTCGCTTGCGGTGGTGTAGCCGCTCCGCGAACGCTCGTCCACGTCGGTGACTCCCTGGCCGTCGGGACAGATCCCTATCTGCCTGCTTTGCTGCGCGGCTGGACGCTGACATCGTCTGCGATCGTGGGGCGTCGAAGCGATGAAGGCTTGATGGCGCTTCGCGAGCTTGGCCCCTCGCTCCCGCGGGTTGTCGTGCTCAGCCTGGGAACGAACGACGATCCGGCCGACGTCGAGGCGTTCACCGCGACGGTGCGTGAGGTGGTCAGACTCACCGGGTCGCGTCGGTGCGTCATCTGGACGACCATCGCCCGTCCCGCGATCCGGGGGCACTCGTACGCCGCCTTCAATCGCATCTTGCGGACGGAGGCCCAGCGATCGAGCTCGTTCAAGCTCGTTGACTGGGCGGGCATGGTCAGCCGCAACCCCTCCTTCCTCCGACCCGACGGTGTACATGGAGTCGCGGCGGGGTATCGGGCGCGGGCCAACGAGACCGCGCGCGTCGCTAAACGCTGCTGAAATCTCGGCATTTGCTGACGCACCCTCGAACGAGGGAGAGACATCACCCTCAAGGGTGAGGATGCTGTGCCCAATGCGTTTGGGCGAAAGAGGCGACGAACGACGCCGAGGGGTTGTGACCGACTTGGCTCGAGCGCTCGCTGCGGCCCCCGACCTGTGGCGCGCAACGGAGGTACTGCGGCGTCACATCCTTGAGGACTGCGAGGCCGACGATGTCGCACTCATCAATTCCGGACCCGAGCGTGGTCGCGCGACGTTCAAGGATCTCACAGGCGGGTTGGCCGCAATCGCGGACTCAGGGGTTCCAGCCGGAAGCTGCCTTGCTGTTCGACTCGGCAAGCCCCACGCCTGCAGCTCCAACAACCGCGTGCTTCTACGCTGCGACCTCTGCGACCGCATCCCGGGCGAGAGCGTCACGGTGCCACTGATCGCCGCCGGCACCGTGATCGGAGCCCTGGTTGCGACCGGCACGCGCCTTCATCCGGATGCGCTTGACCGTCTCGAGGACGTCGCAGCCGTGTTCGGGCCCGTCATCGCGGGACTCCGTGCCTTTGAACTGGCGAGCGCGCACGCCCACACCGACACACTCACGGGCCTTCCTAACCGCCGCGCCGTCGAGGAAGACTTGGAACGACTTGCTGCCCTCTCGCGCCGCTCGGCGCAGGCGCTGACGATGCTCCGGGTCGACGTTGATGGCATGCTCGCACTCAACGACCGGGTTGGTCACGAGATCGGAGATACGGTGATCGCCTCTCTCGCAACCCTGCTCCGGGCGCGGCTGCGATCGAGTGACGTGGTTGCGCGAATCGGAGGCGATGAGTTCCTCATTCTTCTCCCCGACACCACACCAGATGCAGGAATAGCGCTCGCCGAAGGGCTCCGTGCGCTCACCTCCGAGCTGACGCCGACCGAGGCGACCGACCAACTCACC
>JANNQQ010000043.1:0-4409 GCA_031400835.1 Actinomycetes bacterium
CCGCGCGGTCGGCTAGGCGTTGCGCGGGTGCTTTCGAGTTCTGCGCCTCCTGCACGAGTTTCACGATCTGCGCCAGGGCTGTGTCCGCGCCGACGGCGGTCGCCCGGGCTCGAAGCGTGCCGTTCTTGTTGATGGTGGCGCCGATCAGCACATCGCCGGGTCGCTTGGTGACGGGCATGCTTTCGCCGGTCACCATCGACTCGTCCACCGCGCTCTCGCCTTCGAGCACGAGTGCATCGGTTGGGACCTTCGATCCCGGCTTGAGGACGAGGAGATCATCGACGTGAACCTCGGCGGTTGGGATCTCGAGCTCTACGCCGTCTCGCACAACTGTCGCCTTTGGTGGTGCGAGATCCAGAAGTGCCCGAATCGCATCGTTGGCGCCACCTCGGGCGCGCATCTCGAACCAGTGTCCGAGAAGCACGAAAGCGGCGAGGAACGCTGCGGCCTCATAGAAGACCTCTCCCTCGATGAGGAATGTCGCTGCGACGGAGTAGATCCAGCCGGTCCCGATCGCGACGGCTACGAGCACCATCATGTCGAGCGTTCGGGCCTGGAGTGCACGGATGGCACCGATGAAGAAGGGCTGGCAGGAATAGACGATCACGGGCAAGCTGAGGAGGAACCCCCAAACCTCGACCCGCAGCGCGAACGGGGTTTCCGGAACCTCTCCGAACAGGGCCTCACCCATCGGGGACCAGACGGCGATCGGTATGGCGAATGCCGCTGCAACGAGGAACCGGTTGCGCATATCTCGAGCCATCCCCTCCATGGACATGCCCGCGTCCCCACCATGCCCGTGGGCGTGCTCAGCCCGACCGGTTGCATCGTGCTGGGAGACGGCTTCGGCGTGGGCGGTCGAGGCGTGCTCGTGCTGACTCGTGACGGGCCGACGCTCGCCGTGGATGCTGACCGGCTCATCGAATGGGTCGCAGATGTGACCCGGTACCGACTGCCCGGCGCAGTGGTACCCGCATTCCTCAATCCACCACTTGAGTGAGGCGACAGACGCGATCGACGGATCGAACGTGACGGTCGCGGTCTGCGAAACGGGGTTCGCCTCCACCCGCGCGACACCTGGTTGACGACCGAGAATCCGCTCGACCACTGCTTTCTCGCTCGCAAACAGCAGGCCACCAAGGTGAACCGTTACGGTCTCGAGCGCGGATTCCGGCACAGCCTCGTGCCCTGAGAGGGCGGCGGGGTGTCCCGAGGCTGGCCGCATGTCAGCCCAGCGTCGTCGCGTGATCTGAAGAAGCTGTGAAGAACCCGGTAGGTACGTGGAAGACGGTTAGGTCACGCCTCACAATTCGCGGTTGGCTGGACGGCCGGGAGCACGATGCGGAATTGGGTGCCGACATTGAGTGTGCTTGTTACCTGGATCTGACCATCGTGGGCGCGAACGAGCTCGCGGACGATCGCAAGACCGATGCCTGTTCCGCCCGTTGACGGCGAACGGGACGGATCGCCCCGCCAAAAACGCGTGAAGAGGTTGGGGAGGTCATCAGGAGCGATACCCACCCCAGTATCCGTGATGTCGAGGATTGCGTCACCGCGCTCCCGTCGGGTACGAAGGCTGACGGACCCACCCTTGTCCGTGTAGCGAAGCGCATTCGAGAGGAGGTTCGAGACGACCTGCTCAAGGCGGCCAACGTTGCCAGCGACCCATACCGGCTGGGCCACAACTTCGAGGAGGACTACCGCGTCGGTGAAGCGGGGAGCGAACGAGTTGGCGACTGCCCTAGCGACCTCAGAGAGATCAACGGGATGCTTTTTGAGGAGGATTCCCGGTTGCTCGGCGTCGGTTAAGCGCGACAGATCATCCAGGAGACGGGTCAGCCGCAGCGCCTCTGTGTGCATCGCGGCGAGATTGGCAGGCCCCGCGAGCACGCCGTCCTGCGCAGCTTCGATCCTGGCGAGGATTCCGTTGACCGGCGTGCGTAGCTCATGCGCAAGATCCGCGACGGTGTGTTTTCGGATCTCCTCCTCGCGTTCAAGCGTTTCCGCAAGTCGGTTCAGCGCAAGGCCTACAGCTCGCATCTCGGGACCGCCGATCGGGTCGACCCGTGCTCCGAGATTGCCTTGACCGATGCTCTCGGCGGCAACTCGGATTCTGCGAAGAGGTTGGGACAGCGTCTTCGCGAGGAAGTAGGCAAGGATAAGAGCTGCGATGACAGAGACGGCGCCTGCAGCAACGTGAAGCCTGTCGAGCGCATGCCCGAGATGTTCTTCCTCGGGCGTGAGTAAGCCAGGTACCGCCTGGGCGACCTCGACGCTACCCACCGGCTCTCCGTCGATGAGGACGGGGGCTGTCGTCCCGGCGTCTGGCACATCGGAGCCCGGGCCGACACCGTCGATTCTGACGTTGACCCTGAGCCCGTCGAGCTCCGCGAGGTGCCTCACGGTCTCCTGAGCCTGTGGCGACCATCCCCCTTCCTCGCGGTAGACGGCGGCAACGATCTCGGCCATGTGCTGCGACGACCGCTGAACACGCGCGCGGGCGGCATCGTCCACGAGTGGATCGAGCCCCCAGTTGGCAAGAACCGTTGCGAGGCTCACCGCCAGCACCGCGATTCCCACCAGCGCGAGCGCAAGCCTTGCTTGCAGACCGCCAAAGGACAATCGTCTCATTCGCGTCGCATGCGATAGCCAGTCCCGAACACCGTCTCGACGTACCGAGGACGCTTTGGATCCGGCTCGATCTTTTTTCGGAGGTTTTTCACGTGGGCGTCGATCGTGCGCTCATATCCCTCGTACTCGTACCCCTGGACATGGTCGATCAGCTGGAATCGCGAGTAGACCCGCCCGGGATACCGTGCGAGCGTGAGGAGAAGCTTGTACTCGTTCGGGGTGAGCTCGACTAACCGCCCACCGAGACGCACTGTGTGCTGAACCGTGTCGAGCTCGAGCGCACCGCCATCGATCGAGATGACCTCTACCAACGGGGTATCGACGTGAGTTCGGCGAAGAATGGCACGGACTCGAGCGGCCAGCTCGCGAGGGGAGAAAGGCTTCGTGAGGTAGTCGTCCGCGCCCAGTGCAAGCCCGGCCACCCTTTCGTCCTCGGACGCCTTGGCGGTGAGAAGCAGAATCGGTACGTCGGAGCGCTGGCGGATCTCGCGGCAGACATCCTCGCCTGCGCCATCGGGAAGCATGAGATCCAGCACGATCAGCCCAGGCTTCACGCGTTCGGCGACTACAAGCCCATCGGCGGCCGTACCGGCAACGTAGACCAGGTAGCCGTCGCGTTCGAGATAGGCGCGAGTGACCTCCTGCACAGACGGGTCGTCGTCGATAACCAGGACCTTCTTGTTCGGCACGGAGCTCATCGCCGGTCACCGTCACTCCCAAGTGTGAAGAACAGATGAACCTTCCGGGTCTCGTCGACTCTAGGCGCCTGTTTCACGTGACCTTCACGGCTCGGGGCTACGTTCCCACAGAGGATGAGCAGGCGCGATCGTCGCGCCTCACGAGGAAGGATCCTGTTGGCGAGCACCCGAAGAGTCGTCGTTGTGGTCGCCGCCGCGGCGCTGCTCGTCGTTGGGCTCTCCGGAGCCATAGCGTTTGCCCGCAACGGTGGCCTTCGCCGGCAGTGGCGATCTCAGGCTGAGTACCGTTGGCTGCCAACCGAATGACCAGCACGGTGGTCTGCGCCAACGACGGGATCACCTCGGACACGGGTCTGAAGCCCTGGATGTGCCTTCTAGCAGGCAAATCGTGTATCCTCCGAGCCTCGTGATTCGACTCCGACGCATGCTGGAGCGCGGCCGCGCTCATCCGATTCTCGGCCCGATCGTGCTGATCCTGCTGGTTTTGCTGCTCGCGATGGTGTTCATGCATTCGGCGATGGACAGCCACGACACCGCCATTGAGGCAGGGATCTTCTGTCTCGCGATCCTGGTTTTGATAGGCACGATCATTCTCGACCGTGTGCGCCGTACTGTCTCGGCGTTGCCGGTACGCGTTCGGGGAGACCGAGGCCCGCCTCGGGTGACGCCGCTGTGCAAGGCACCGCCCAGCTACACCGGTTTCACTTTCGCACCTCCGCTTCGCCGC
Organism: Actinomycetes bacterium; assembly: GCA_031400835.1. GTDB lineage: Bacteria > Actinomycetota > Thermoleophilia > Gaiellales > Gaiellaceae > Gaiella. The sequence continues at coordinate 4,057 of JANNQQ010000043.1, forward strand.
TGACGTTCGGACGCCCGTGACCCGGGCGACCGACACGTCTGTAATCGAGCTAGGAGGTACTCCGTGCGCTTTCGGACACACCGGCACCCCGCTGCCAACCACAACCGATCGATCTCCATCCGCGTTCTCTGCGTCGCGACTCTAGGCGTCGTGCTCGTACTCGTCGCCGCCGTCGGCGCGAGCGCCAATCCGTCGGTTGACGCCAAACGTGCGCAAGCCCAGGCGATCCTCGCCGAAGTGCAGGCCCTCGACGAGGAGGTCGGGGCTGCCGCCGAGCGGTTCAACGGTGCGAACTACGAGCTCGAACAGCTCACCGCGCAACTCGACGAGGCGCGCAGTGACCTCGTGCAGGC
>JANNQQ010000044.1:0-4138 GCA_031400835.1 Actinomycetes bacterium
TCGAGTCCGGTTTCCTCGACGAACGCCACCGCTTCGTCTGGGTCGGTGAGGTGAACCTCGCCCGAGCCATGGCCATCCTCGATGCCGCCGAGTGTCCCGATTTCTCCCTCGACCGTTACGCCGCGCTCGCGGTCGCAATCGGCACCTCACACGGCGCGTACAAGTTCGCAAGCGCTCCCGACGGTGACGTGCTCAAGATGGATCTGATCAAGGAGATTCACCGTCGCCTGCCGGAGACACACCTCGTCATGCATGGCTCGTCGAGCGTGCCACACAAGCTGGTCGATGAGATCAACCGCTACGGGGGCGCGCTCAAACCCGCGTGGGGCGTTCCCGTGAAGGAGATCCAGGTGGGTATCCAGCACGGTGTCCGCAAGGTCAACGTCGACACCGACTCACGCCTCGCGGTCACCGGTGCGATCCGCAAGGTATTCGCCGAGTCACCCGAGAAGTTCGACCCGCGGGACTACTTGAAGCCGGCACGCACGGCGATGCAGGAACTGATCGCCGAGCGGATGCGCGACTTCGGTCAGGCCGGCCATGCAGGGGACTACGAGGCCAAGTCGCTCGAGGAGATGAAGAGTCTCTACGCAACGACCGTCGCCTAGGTCGCTTCAGGCAGCTGCGCCGTGATCGACCTGTTCCCGGACACTGCGCGTCTGAACGGCGATGAGCTGCTTCTGGGTGGCGTCTCGGCTCCCTTGCTTGCCGAGCAATTCGGCACGCCTCTCGTTGTCTACTGCGACCAGACATTGCGGGCGAACGCAAGAGCGTTGAAGGCGGCAATCGGTGGTGGCCACGTTGCGTTCGGAACGAAGGCGTTTCCGAACGTCGCGGTGCTCCGGTTGCTGCGCGAGGAAGGGCTCGGTGCAGATGTCGCCTCAACCGGAGAGCTCGCATTCGCTCGGGCCGCGGGTATGAGCGGGATCGAGCTCGTCGTGCACGGCAACAATAAGGACGAGGCGTTACTGACGCAAGCCGCTCGCGACGGCGCGACGGTGGTGCTCGATGCGCCCGACGAGGCCGAGCTTGCGGCGGCAGCCGGCGTGCGTCGCGTGCTCGTGCGGGTCACGCTCGGCGTCGACGCGGACACGCACGAGGCGATCAGGACAGGACACCACGGCTCCAAGTTCGGACTTCCACCCGATCAGGCTCGCGCGCTGTTGGCGGATGCGCTCGCTCGCGGCATGGATGTCCTCGGGCTCCACGTGCACGTCGGCTCGCAGCTCGCCGACTTCGATGCGCAGTCGGAGACCATCGTCCGGCTCGCTTCATTCGCAGCCCGCTGCCAGCGGGAGCTCGGCTGGACGGCGAGGGTCGCCGATCTCGGCGGCGGCTTCGGGATTCGACATCACCCCGAGGAGCTGGTCGGCGAGCCGGCGGAGCTCGCGGCGACCGCGACAGCGACTGCGAAGCTTGCATTCGTAGAGGCGGGGCTCCCCGAGCCCGACGTCTGGCTTGAGCCCGGCCGCTGTCTCGTCGGTCGGGCTGGCGTCACTCTCTACTCGGTGGGTGCGGTGAAGCGACTACCTGAGCGCACATGGGTGACGATCGACGGCGGCATGTCGGACAACCCGCGTCCGCAGCTCTACGGTGCGCGGTACACCGCGCTCTCGGCTGGACGCGTCGACGAGCCGGTGGACGAGGTCGTCTCGATTGCAGGGATGCACTGCGAATCGGGAGATGTGCTCATCGACGACGTCACGCTTCCCTCCCCCCGTCGTGGCGACGTGTTGGCGGTTCCCGCCACAGGTGCGTACACGCTCGCGATGAGCTCGAACTACAACGGTGTCACGCGTCCGGCCGCGGTGCTGGTGCGTGACGGCACGGCGACGTTGATTCGACGGCGTGAGGTCGTCGAGGATCTGCTCCGCAACGAGGTCTGACCGTGGAGAACGCGGCAGTTCTCGCACCTGTCTTTCGCGACGCCGGCGGTGTGTTGCGGATCCTGCTGCTTGTCCGTACCGACCGAGGTGTCCACGGCGGCCAGCTGGGGCTGCCAGGTGGGCGCCCGGAACCAGGAGACCGAGACTTCCTCGCCACGGCCCTCCGTGAGACCCAAGAGGAGGTCGGCCTCTCGGCGGAGGAGGTCGAGGTTCTCGCTGCGCTCGAGCCGCTGGAGACGATGGCAACGGGATTCCGGGTTCATCCCTTCCTCGGACGGATCCCCGGCGATTCTGTCTTCCAGCCGCAACCAGAGGAGGTGGCAGGCCTGCTCACTCCCTCGGTAGAGTCACTCGGCGCGGTGACCGCGCGCCAGCAGCTGCGATTCACCTCGAACCACTTCCGTGAGCCGCTCGATGTGGAGGGAATCGCAATCGAAGGGCACGTCCTCTGGGGAATGACGCTTCGATTGCTCGACGACCTCGTACCTCGCTTGCTCGCGGGCGAGTGGCCGGTGTAGGCGGATACCCGACGTGCCCCCGGAATCATCGAGACGTCGCGTTGAGGTCGGAAGCGTGATTCAGCGAGAAATGACGTAGCGGTCGAGGAAGGCGTTGCGGAACGTCCTGTTCGGATCACGGCGTTCGAGAAGCTCTACGAATGGTTGGAGCTGCGCGTACGACGAGCGGACGCTCTCTGGCGGCATCGTGAACAGCTTGCCCCAGTGCGGCCGCGGGTCGAACGGCGCCAAGGCGTTCTCGATCACCGGCAGCACCTTGCGCACGCGGTCCCAGTCGGGCAACCACGTGAAGTGGATCGCAACCGAATCCCGATCGTAGGCGGTGCTCAACCACAGTCGATCGGCGGCTACTGTCCGCACCTCGGAGATCTGGACGAGCTGCCTGAACTGATCGCGGACTTCGGAGAGCGCGGACAACATGGCGGCAGCGTGCTCGCGCGGGATCAGGTATTCCGTTTGCAGCTCGTCACCCGAGCTCGGCGTATGCTCGATCCGGAAGTGCGGCATCCGCTCGTGCCACGGCCCCGGCACCCCGAGCTGCTCCGTGCAGGCATCCGTCGACGCGCCGCTGATTGGGTGGAGTGGGACGCGGGCGAGAGAGGCGTCAAACATGGTGTCATGCGGAGCAACCGTTTCCGCAGCTACGGCTCGGCGCTTGAGCCACACCTGCTCAAACGTTGGACCTTGCCAGGTGGTGAACAGGCTCACGCTGTCTGCCAACGCAGTGATCTCGTCGAAGTGGTCGAGTACCCGCGTCAGCGGAAGCGCTTCATAGAGGTCCTGACGCATCTCGAAGGTCGGCTGAACGTCGAGGGTGAGCCTCGTGACGACACCGAGCCCGCCGAGCGCCACGACCATTCCATCGAAGACGTCAGGCTCGTTGAGCCGCGAAAGGGCTTCGAGCTCGCCGTCGGCGTTCACCATCTCCATCGCCGTGACAGCGGTCGCGAGATTCCCGAGACGATTGCCGGAACCGTGGGTTGCGGTCGCGCACGCTCCTGCCACAGAAATGTGTGGGAGCGAGGCGAGGTTGTGCAAAGCGTATCCGGCCGCGTGGAGCGGCCCACACAGCTCCCCGTAGTGCGTCCCACCATCGATAGTGACCGTCGCAGCAACAGAATCGATCTCGAAGATCCGCGGCAGGTGTCTCAACGAGACCAGGTCGCCGGTGGTGTCGGCAACGTCGTTGAACGAGTGTCGGGAGCCAAGCGGTCGGAGCGATCGACTGGCGTGAACGATCTCCTGGAGCTCCGCAACCGAATGCGGTTCGTGCAGGTTCGCAGCGGCGTAGACGAGGTTTCCTGCCCAGTTGGTCATCCGCTTTCCAGAGTCGAGGCGCACCTTGAGGAGGGTAGTCCGCTTCGACGGGGTCAGACCCGAAGACATGTCCGGGCAGACCAAAGCGCCCAGGTCAGATGCGAGAAGTGCATGGACAGCTCAGGTCTGACCCGCCCAAACGAGTATCCTCGTCACCCATGGGCAGTCTCGTCGCTCGACGCATTCGACACACCGTCTCGTTCGCTCTGCACCACGCAGCGGGCTCGGCCGAGGAGACCGCCTTCCTTTCCGCCGCAGCGAACCTCGGAGCCATCCCAGGGGTCGAGGCCTTCGAGGTCGTCCGCGAGGTGAGCCCGAAGAACAGCTTCGCCTTCGGGATCTCGATGGAGTTCGCTGACCAGGAGGCGTACACCGCCTACAACCTGCATCCCGAGCACGTCCGCTTCGTCGAGGAGC
>JANNQQ010000045.1:0-2568 GCA_031400835.1 Actinomycetes bacterium
CGGCCTATCCGCTCCCCGGAACGGAACTCTTCGTTCTGGCGAAGACCTGGTACGCGCCGGAGATGCAGCGACCTGGCTGCGTGTGGACGCACTCACTGCTCATCCCTCGCTCCCATGTCGGGATCGTGCCGACCACGAGACTGCTCGGCACGTTTCGACGTCCTCAACTTGAAGGCGCCGAGATCGCGGCAACGAAGTTGGTCGAGGTGGATGAAACCAAGCCCCAGGCCACCGCGCCGGATGGTTTCGCGGACCGGGGACTCGCCGCAGCAATGATTGGCGCGGTTCTCGGACAGCCCCGCCCGGTGATTGTCGTTGCCGAGACGGCCGCCCAGTTCGAGGCGGTCTTTGTTCGCCTCTGGGAGGAGCTGTGGCCTGCCGAGAAGATCCGCTTCTCCTTCTGCACGGGTGCGCTCATGCCGCGCGCGAACGCTGGTGTGCTCTTGGACCTGCAGGCGGTTCCTCGCGCTATTCCGCCGTCGCAGTTTCGTAAGAGCGCGAGCTCGGCACTCCTCCTCGACCTCCGCGCACCGGGCAAGCCTGAGGCGTGGGTGGACCTCGTGCTCGACGGCGCGGTGAAAGGCGACCCGACGTTTCGCACCTGGCTTGAAGCAGCCGCCGGAGCGGACGCCGGCCGTGCCGTCGTGCCGAGCCTCGCCCCGATCTTCGGCGAATGGCATGCCCCGGGCTCCTCTGCACGTTCCGCGCTCACGAGCGTGGTTATCGCGAAGGACCTCGAGGCGGGCGCCCGCAATCGACTCGTCGGCATGGTGTTCGATCGAGCCAACACGGAGTCGGGGGCAGCTGGTCGACGCGAGCTACTTCACGTCCTCTGCGCGCATCGAGACACCGACCTCGCCCCGATGGCGTCGACGCTTGAGGACCAGACGAAGCGGCTCTTCGAAGAGTCACGCTCTGAGGGTGTCGCGTTGGTCCTGTCGCTGCTCGGCAGTGAGCTGACCGCGGTCGGGGAACGCGTGCTTCGTGCTGCCGTCCTGCTGCTCGTGCCGAACGACGTCGACACCTTCGGAGACGCGCAGACGCCGTTCCTTCCGACCATCGTCGGGGTGAACCCGGCGCTCGCCCAGTCGCCCATTCTCTGGCAGCGCGTAGGAGGACGCGCGATCGACGTGCTGTCTCAGCTCGGCGGGGCGGACCTCGACGAAGGGGCACGAGGCTCTGTCGTCGACGCGATCTTCAGCTCGGGACGTGATGTCTCCGTCGATGCGGTCGTTCGCTTCGGCGGCAAGGTAGCGATCATCCGCGCGCTCTCGGCTCTTGCGTCCGGCCAGCTCCAGTTGTCATGGCAATGGAGAACGACCCTCTCGGCACAGCCGAACACGGTGCTTGAGTGGCTTGAGAGCCTTTCGTCTCCGTCGCTTCGGGACCTCGAACTCGGTAGCCGGTTCGTGAGCCCGAAGGCCACCCAGTCGCGGCTCGCGACGGTGTGGAAGAGTGGTACGGCTAGTTCGGGCTCCGTCGCCCCCAGGGTGGCGGCCTTCGGTCTGACGCTGGCGTTCTGGGAAGCCGACGTGAAGTCGCCACTTCTCTCGGTGTGCTTTCAGCCCACGTACGACGCTGCTGGTAGCTTGCGCCTTGAGTACGAGGAGTGGGACTGGCTGAAGGAGCAATCGCCGCCGGTCTCCTGGTACCGCGACTGGGATCGGTGCGAACGCCTCGCGGCAGCTCTCGCTCGACTGCTTGAGCAGCGCAATGCGTCGTTGGAGACGGTCTTCGGCATCGTTCTCAGCCGCCCGGCGATCAGGAAGGTCACCGCTCTCCTTGATGACGATCGAAACTCGCGCCTGTACCTGAAGTCGCTGCGCAGGGCTGCCGCGTCGACATCGATGGGGACCCGCGAGCAGCGCGACGCGCTCCTTGAGGACCAGTGACCCCCGACCCTTGCGCAATCTGCAACGCCTCGCCAAGTTGGCAGTACGCGGGCTTCCGGCGAACGTCGGGTTTGTTCAGCCGCGGCCATTGGACATCCGGACCTGACCGGCTGCAGTCAGTCTGGTGCTGCCGTTCACCTTGCCACCATGAACCAAAGCAGATGGCCGGGACCGGCGACGAGATGCCCTGGACGGGCGACGGCACTGGTACCTACCGCTGCCATTCGTGGAGCATCCGATCACGCTTGGTTGGTGCTCGAAAACCTCAGGCGGCACCTGCGAAGCTGGCCAAGGGAACGATCAACTGCTTCGGCTGTCGCCCATCCATCCCGAAGCCATGGTGCCGATAGAACGCAACAGCCGCATCGCCCTTGGCACCGACGACAAGAGCAAAGACGGCGACCTCGGAGCGCAGCGCGCGCAGAGCCGCGTCTGCGAGAAGCGCGGCGCCCAGCTTGCGCCCCTGAAACGACGGGTCGATCGCCAGGCGTGCAACCCTGGCGACCGGGACCGATGGATACCTTGGTGGTCGCTTCGACAAGCTCTCGGGCAAGTCGGTCAGCGGCAAGCTGCCTGCGGCCAGGGTGTAGTGGCCGGCGACGGCGTTGGTTTGGCCCAGAGCCCTGACACCGTTGTTCGTGTTCAGAGCGATCAGTCGTGGTCCCCTTCCCGCCAA
>JANNQQ010000046.1:0-3337 GCA_031400835.1 Actinomycetes bacterium
AAGCTCCGCGTGGGCGGACGCCAGCTCATGGAGAGCGAGATGCCCGGGCCCGAGATGGACGACCTGGCAGCCCGGATCCGCTCGACCGCGCAGCGGCTCTGGCTCCTCTACGTCGCGCTCACGCTCGCCCAGATCGCAATCCTGACGGCGTTCGGGGTGCTCGGCATCGATCGCAGGATGGGGCTTTTCGAGGCTGTCTCGGCGGCGTTCGCAACGATGCCCACCGGTGGCTTCTTCACCGACGGTCGCTCGCTCGAGGAGTTCGCCGCTGCATCACAATGGGTAGTGACCGCCTTCATGGTGATCGCGGGGCTCAACTTCGCCCTCGCCTACCGTGCAATCATCCGGCGCCGCCCGGGAATCGCCTTGCGCGACGAGGAGCTCCGCCTCTACCTCGGGATCCTGCTCGCAGCCTCGGCGATCGTGACGATCGAGCTGTGGGCAGCCGGCTTCTACCAGGGCGAGGCCGCCATCCGCCACGCGACCTTCCAGGTCGTATCGATCATGACGACGACAGGGTTTGCCAGCGTCGACTTCGTCGTCTGGCCGGCCTTGACGCTGATGGTGCTCATCGCGCTGATGTTCGTCGGCGGCTCGGCCGGTTCGACCGCCGGCTCGATCAAGGTAATGCGACATCTGTTGGTCGGGCGGGTGCTCCGCCGCGAGCTCCACCAGACGCTGCACCCCGAGCTCGTTCAACCAGTTCGCTTCAACGGACGGCCGGTCGACGAACGCACGCTCCGAGCGATCGTCGCTTTCACCTTTCTGTATCTCGGGGTGTGGGTGATCGGCACCGGAATCATCGCCATCGACTCCGCGATTCAAGGCCCCTCTCTCTCCGCGTTCGATGCGATCGCAGCAACGGCCACGACCCTCGGGAATGTCGGTCCCGGGCTCGGAGCTCAGGGGCCGATGGGATCGTTCGAGTCGTTCTCGGATCTCTCGACGCTCGTGTTCACCGGGCTCATGTGGCTCGGCCGCCTTGAGGTGATCCCGGTCGTGTTGGTTCTGACGCGCGGATACTGGCGCGCCTGAGACGACGCCCTCGGGCGCTTAGCCAGCGAGCGCGCGGCGCACGGCGTCTTCGAGCCCAGGCTTGAGAATGGCGACGACTTGATCGCCGGGCCGGATAACGGTCTCACCGACGGCGATTTCGGCGGTGCCGCCTCGCATGACCGAGACGAGCCGTGAGCCCTCGGGAAGCGTGAGCGCAGCGACCCGCTTACCAGCCGCAGGGGAACCCCCGGGGACTTCGACCTCGACAAGGGACAGCCCCTCGCTCCGCATTTCGAGCAGCGTCACGAGACCATGCTCGGGCACTGCGTGCTCGACCATCCCAAGGAGACCAGAGGTCGCGCACACGGTCTGCCGGATGCCAAGAAGATCGAAGTGCTGCTGGTTGCGCGGATCGTTCACGCGCGCGATCGCCCTCGGGACGTCATAGCCCTCCTTGGCGATCTGCGAGATGACGATGTTGTCCTCATCATCGCCGGTCACCGCGGCGACGAGATCCGGGGGGCGCGCGATCCCGGCACGCTCGAGAACATGGATTTCGGTCGCATCGCCGTTAATCGCTGCAGGCCCGAACTCGGCCTCGAGCTGCTCAAAACGGCCGCGATCCTGCTCGATCAGGGTCACCTCGTGACCGCGGCCGAGGAGCGTGCGGGCAACGTTCGAACCAACCTTCCCTCCTCCGGCGACGACGATGTACATCTCTATAGCGCCGCCTTCGGAGCAGCGTCGCAGGAACGAACGGCATTGAGCATCGTCGTCGTGGTGGTCTGCGTCGGGCAGACGGTGCGCAGGCCGCGGGCGGCATAGAAGTCAGCTCTCGCGGGATCCTGAACGCGCACAACGAGGCACGACGGCTCCCACCGGCGCTGGATGACCTGCCCGATCACGAGGTTCGAATTGTCACCATCGGTCGCGACGACAACCGCACCTGCCTCTGCGACACCTGCCTCCTGGAGGACATCGATATCCATCCCGTGACCCACGATGAAACCGCCTTTCCAGGCGCCCAGCCGCGCGAGGGCCCTTTCGTCCTCGTCGATGCACGTGACATCCCACCCGTCGCCAGCGAGCTCAAGCGCGACCTTCGAACCAACGCGGCCGCAGCCGACAATCACCGCCCTCATGGGTGCACCATAGCGCTCGTTCATCAACTCAATCCTCCAGCAGCCCCGCCGGGAACGCGACGACCAGCACCTCACAAGGAGCATGGAGCAGCACATGGTCGACGGTAGGCGAGAAGAACCGCGACTGACGCCGCCAGCGCGGTGAGGAGCCGAGAACGATGAGATCGGCGTCACGCCTCGTCGCCTCCTCGACCACCGCATGGCCGATGGAGCGGGCGCGGACGATGCCCGTGACGATCTCGACTCCGTTCTCCTCCCCGAGAATACGCGCCTCTCTCATCGCGTCCTCCGCGCGCTCACGGACGTCGTCGGGAAGCTCACCCTCGAGGGTGTAGCGTCGCGGAACCCGCACCACCGTGATCGCCTCGACCGTCGCCCCACTCTCCGCTGCGATGGCTATGGCCGTGGCAACCATCTCCTCTCCGATCTCGCCGATCTTCATCGGCACGAGAATCCGCCTGAACCCAGCGCTTATCGGGAGCGACGACACCGGGTCGATGTCATCGAGAACGCTACGGCCGTTCCACCACCTGGTCGCCCAGAAGACGGCGAGTCCGACTGCGAGCCAAAGCGGCCCCGCGTAGCGGGCTCCCTCGTGCGTGACCATCGAGAGCGCAAACACCGCTGCGGTCAGTGGCAGACCGACGAGTGCCGCAAGGGGGATGGGCGTTCCTCGAAACCGGATCTCGGGCCGAGCAACGAACGGCCGCTCAAGATCCGGCTCGGTGAAGCGCAGGCGAATGACGGCCAGCTGTGCCAGACCGAATGCGATCAGGACACCGAACGAGTAGAGACTTGCGAGGAACCGAGCGTCGTCGCCATGGATGCCGTTCGCGACCACGACGACGATCGCGCCCCCCGCGATGAGCAGTATCGCCTCGCTCGAGACAAGTGTCCGCCTTTCGAAGCGGCCAAGCTCGCGGGGAAGCATCCCGTGAGACGCCATCGAGTGCGCGAGCCGCGCGCAACCCGAGACCGAGGTCGTCGCGGCGCCGAGCAGGATCAACGCACCGCACAGTCCAACAACGACACGAAGACCGTCGGCGAGCCAGTCGGGAAGCTCACCGTCGAGCGCGGCGACGACTCCCGCAATCGGCGCCTCGAGCCATTCATCAGAGAGACCGCTCGAGCCATCAAGACTCGGGAACGCGGAGACCGCAACGACTGCGATGAGCACCGTGAGACCCACGACCAGAGCG
>JANNQQ010000047.1:0-2788 GCA_031400835.1 Actinomycetes bacterium
CGTCGCCTGGTCCTTCAGTGCAGACTGAAGTCTGGACTGCGGGTGCGGGTGTGGCTACGGCTGCGACTGGGCCTGGAGCTCCGCGGCGCGCAGACCGCTGCGGAGTGCGCCTTCGATCGTGCCGGCCCAGCCGTCGGCGGCGGTTGCTTCTCCCGCGAGGATTAGCCTGCCGACGGGGGTCGTCAGCAGGCGCTGCTCTTCCGGGTCGGGAATCGGCGGGCGAACCGAGTAGGCACCCCGCGCCCACGGATCCGACTGCCACGACGTGATCGTCGCCGGCGCGGTCGTTCCTGGCAGCGCGGGCCAGAGCTCGCGGATTGCGTCAAGCCATGCTTCGGGATCGGTGTCGGCCTTGAGGTCGTCAACGACGGGTGCTGCGCCGGCCCAGCTCCCAAGCGTGGTGCAGCCCACCTCGTCGCACGGCGTGGTGTACGCCCAGAACCGACGGGGAACCGACATGACCGCGTCGGGTGGGGTCGTGGCGGCCAACGGCACTGCGAGCTTCGCCGCGACGGAGGTGCGGATAGCACCGAGCGCGGCGGTGAGCACCGCGGGGAGCGGCGGGCTGAAGGCGAGGTCCCCGAAAAGTGTGAGCGGAATGGCGACAATGGCAGCGTCCGCATCGATGCTGCCCTGATCGGTGGTGACGCGAACACCTGCGGTGTCGTGCGCAATCGCTCGGACGGGTGTGCCGAGATGGACGGTGGCCCCCGACCGTGTGGCGAGCCGCTCTGCGAGCAGCTGGTTGCCACCGCGAATGCGCCTCGTCTCGTCGTCCTCGACGAGCTTCGTGACGGCCGTCAGGTACCTGCCGTCGAGATCCGCTATCGAATGTGCCTTGGCGGACTGGACCCGTGACGCCAGGAGCTCGCGGATCGCGGGATCGACGACCGTCTGCTCCAGGAGGACGAGCGCGGGCGTGGTCGGCGCGTCGTGGGCCGCCAGCTCGACCGCCTGGGAGGCCGCGACGACATCCTCGCGGCGCAAGCCGGGATCGGGGTGCAACCGACGATCGGGATAGCGGATGCCCATGCCGTCCAGCGGGAGCCCGAGCTCCTGGCAGAGCCGCTCGGTCTGGGTGTATCCGCCGGTGATGAACTCGCCGCCACGCTCAATGAGCGCACCGTTTGAGAGCCGATCTGACCAGACGCGACCTCCGACGCGGTCACGGGCCTCGAGCACGATGACTTCGACACCCGCCCGGGCCACGGCGTCGGCGGCAGCAAGGCCTGCAAGTCCGGCACCGATCACGCAGATCCGCATCGAGTCCGATCGTACTGCTGAAGCGGGCGGGGACGAAGGTTGCCGCTAGAGATTGCGCGCTGGAACGCCGGCCACGGTGCTTCCAGGCTCAACGTCGTGCGTCACGACAGCGCCTGCCCCGACGAGTGCGCCTGCACCGATCCGGACGCCACCGAGAATCACGGCACCCGAGCCAATCGCGGCGCCGCATTCGACGACGATGGGCAGCAACTCCCAGTCGTCGGGTGACTGCAACCCACCCGCAGGGTTGGTAGCTGCGGGCCGCCTATCGTTGACGAACATCACCCCGTGACCGACGAACACCTCGTCCTCGATCGTCACGCCGTCGCAGACGAAGGTGTGGCTCTGAATCTTGCAGCGTGCCCCGATCGTCGCTCCCCGCTGGATCTCGACGAACGTCCCGATTTGCGTCTCCGATCCGATGGTGCAGCCGTAGAGGTTCACAAACGGGCGCACGACGACCCCATCACCGAACACGACGTCGTCGGCGATCACGCGGAAGGGCACATCGTTTATCGGTCCGTTAGCCACCGGCGAAAACATCCTTGAGCGCGTCAACCACCCGCGTGATCTGCGCTTCGGTGATGCCTGGGAAGAGCGGGAGGGAGAGACACTCACGGGCAAGCGCCTCGGCAACTGGGAACGCTCCTTCTGCATAGCCCAGGCGCCTGTAGGCGGGGTTGAGATGAACCGGGATCGGATAGTGGCGACCCGTCTGAATGCCGCGCAACCGCAGCGCGGATGCGAGCCGCTGCGGATCGGCAGTGCGAACCACGAGGAGGTGCCAGACCGGGTCGCTTCCCGGCGCGACGGACGGGAGGCTCAGGTCGCCGACGCCGTCGAGCAGCTGGAGATACAGCGCCGCGGCCCGACGGCGAGCCTCGTTCCCGCTGTCGAGCAGCGGCAACTTGTGAAGGAGGTAGATCGCCTGAATCGTGTCGAGGCGTGACGTGAAGCCCTCGAGCGCATGGACGTACTTCTCGCTCTGTCCGTGCTCGCGTAGCGCAACAACGGTGTTGGCGAGCGCATCGTCGGCCGTCGTGAGCGCTCCCGCATCTCCCATCGCGCCGAGGTTCTTCGCGGGGTAGAAGCTGAATGCCGCCGCCATACCGACCGAACCTGCGCGAAGACCATCACGCGTCGCGCCGTGTGCCTGGCATGCATCCTCGACCACCATGAGGTCGCGGCGTTTCGCCAACGCGCCGAGGGTGTGCATGTCGGCCAGTTGGCCGTAGAGGTGCACGGGGAGAAGCGCGCGCGTCTGGTCGGTGCACGCCGCGTCTGCAGCAACCGGGTCGAGTCCGTAGTCGCTCGTCGAGATATCAGCGAGGACAGGGTTCGCCCCTGCCTGAACCACCGCCTCGACGGTCGCGACGAATGTCTGAGCCGGCACGATGACCTCGTCCCCGGGCTTGATGCCAGCGGCGATCAAGCCGAGCCGAAGCGCATCGAGCCCACTCGCAAGGCCAACGCACCGGGGCGTCTGGCAATACACCGCAAATGCCTCTTCGAACCGCGCCACCTC
>JANNQQ010000048.1:0-4439 GCA_031400835.1 Actinomycetes bacterium
GCCAGCTTGCCGGCAGCAGCCAAGGCGAAGACGGCAGCCAGCGCCAAGCGTGAGATCAACTCGACGACGCTCACCGACGGCCCCTTCCGACTGTCGCGACAGTTTCGGGCTGTCGGCTCGATACGAACACCATCGAATTCCTCCGGCTCGGCCTACGCGGCCGAAATGTTCGGCCTTCACGCATATTCAATAGGATTATATCCTAGCTAATGTGACAGGTAGCGACGAGGAGCGCAAGGGCATCGACACGAGCGCCAAGCGCGGCTATCGAGCGCCGCAGCGACAGGCGGCGGCTGACCGAACCCGCGAGGCGATCCTCGAGGCGGCAAAGCGCAGCTTCGAAGCACGCGGCTGGGGCGGTGCGACGATGCGCATGATCGCTGACGAAGTTGGGGTGTCCCAGAAGACGGTCGAGGCGATCTACGGAACCAAAGCCGCGCTGCTCGAAGCCGTCGTCGCTTATGCAATCCGCGGCGATAGCTCAGCCGTCGAGATGCCACGGCGAGCAGCGATCGCCGAGATGGAAGCTGCGCCTGACGCCGCGACGATGATCGAGCTACATGCGGCCCACCTTGGTCGCGTCAACCCTCGCTCAGCGGGCATCGCCTGGGTCGTCGAACACGCCGCCGGAGCCGGTGGCCGACCCGCAGAGCTCTGGAGTCAGATGAATCACAACCGTTCCTTCGGCGTGCGATGGGCCACCAACACGCTGCTGTCCAAACCCCGAACGGATCATCTGCACTCCACCTATGTCGAAACCGTCTTCTGGGTTGCGATCGACTGGGCTACCTACCGCGTTCTGACTCAGCAAGCAGGGGCTACCGACGATCAGTACGAGAGCTGGCTCGCCAGCTACTACCGCCAGATGTTCCTTCCCCGCGAACCCTGACACGTGTGCTGGCTGTCGTCCGACCGCCAACGTCATATCGTCGCCCGGTGACGCATCTGGGGGGTGTCCACCTTTCATATTAGGTAGGGTTTCAACCTATTCAATATAAAGGAGGATTCATGCGCGATCGGTTGCCAGTGGTTCTCTCGATTACCGCGCTGGTTGTTGCAGTACTAGGCGTGACTCCGCTCGGGGAGGCCGCGTACGAGGCGGTTGTTCCGGACAACAGTGTGGGGGAGAGACAGTTGAAGAACGGAGCGGTGACAGCGGCGAAGCTTCGCGGCGACGCCGTGACAGGCGCCAAGGTCAGGAACAACTCGCTCCGAGCCGCCGATTTCGCGGTGGGTCAGCTTCCCGCCGGGCCCCCAGGGCCGCAGGGCACGAAGGGCGACCAAGGTGCGAACGGGGCGAACGGGGCGAACGCGGCAACGAACGTCGTGGTTCGTAGCGCATACCTTCCCACAGGAAGCGGGCAGGTCAGCTGCCAACCCGGTGAGCGGGCGACGGGTGGCGGTATCACCGGCGCCAACATCACGATGGTCATTTCCAAGAACGAGCCGATCCCTAACACGGGGACGCCAACCGGCTGGGTCGGCGTCATTCGGGCCGGTTCCCAAGCCGGGTTAGGAACCGTCTACGTCGTTTGTGCTTCGCCCTAGTCCGACATTGATGATGCCAGCCAAAGGCCTGGGGTAGGAACGCGTGTAGCGGGGTCTTGTCGACGCCTGTCTCCCCGGTCAGGTTGAATGCAGGGATGGCGATCGACGTGCAGCCTGACCTTCGTAGCAAGCTCGACGCCGGGCTGACGCTGCCCGCGTCGTGGTACTCCGACCCCGCGGTGCTGAAGCTCGAGCAGGAGCGCATCTTCAAGCGCAGCTGGCAGTACGTTGGGACGACCGCGGACGTCGCAGAGCCTGGGATGTTCTTCACGTGTCGGGTTGGCGACGTACCGGTCGTGGTGCTCCGGGACAAGCAAGGCACCTTGCGGGGGCACGTGAACGTGTGTCGCCACCGCGGCCACGAGGTGGTCGCCGGATGCGGCAAGCGCGAGACGTTGCAGTGCCCGTACCACGCCTGGACATTCGATCTCGACGGCTCCTTGCGTGCCGCGCCGCGCTCTGACCGCGAACCTGGCTTTGACGCATCCGAGTGGAGCCTCCGCCCTGTGCTCGTCGATACGTGGGGGCCGCTCGTATTCGTGAACCCGTCGCTCGACGCAGCGCCACTGGCAGCGACGCTCGGCGACCTGCCGCAAACGGTGCGCGAGCGCGGACTCGACCCGACCACGCTCGAGTTCCGCGGCCGCTCACGCGAGTGGATCGTCGATGCGAACTGGAAGCTCGCGGTCGAGAACTACCTCGAGTGCTACCACTGCCCGGTCGCCCACAAGAGCTTCAGTCGGCTGATCGACGTCGACCCCGACGAGTACGCGCTCAGCACGTCGCGCTGGAGCTCGAGCCAGCTTGGGCCGGTGCACCCCCAGGTCGACGCCGGGACGCGCGCCAACCTCCCGTACGTCCCTGAAGGCCCAGTCCGTTCGAGCCAGTTCCACTTCGTCTGGCCGAACTGGACGCTCAACACGTTCCCAGGCCCGGAGAACCTGCTCGTCCTCGTGTTCGAGCCGATTGACGCAGAGCACACCCGCACCTACGTCGACGGGTTCTGGGCACCCGACACACCTGACGAGGTCGTCGAGGAGATCACGGAGTTCGGAACCATCGTCGGGGCCGAAGACAACGACCTCGTCGCGTCGGTGCATCGCGGTCTGCGGTCAGGGATGATCGAGCACGGTCGGCTACTGCTGGACAGCGAGAAGCTGCTCCAGCATTTCCAGCTGCTTGTGCACGACGCACTCCGCGAAGACGCCTGAGACACCGGTCGTGCTAGAACCATTTGCATGACTCCAACCGAACGTCGTGCCCATTTCCGCGGTCTCCACCAGCGCGACCGCGTCTTCGTGATGCCGAACCCCTGGGATGTCGGATCGGCGAAGTTCCTGGCCGCAACCGGCGTCGAAGCTCTGGCGACGACCAGCGCAGGGTTCGCGTGGTCGCTCGGTCGCGACGATCAGCAGGTGACCCGCGACGAGCTGGTCGCGCATACCGCTGCCCTCGCCGAGGCAACGTCGCTCCCGCTCAACGTCGACAGCGAGAACTGCTTCCTAGGTGAGCCGGGCGGCGTGGCAGAGACCGTCCGCCGGCTCACGCGCGCCGGGGCGGCCGGGTGCTCGATCGAGGACTTCGACCCGGCGACCGGCAAGATCATGGACATCATCGCGGCGACCGCGGCAGTTCGCGAGGCGGCCGAGGCAGCCAAGGAAGAGGCCGTGCCGCTCATCCTCACGGCCCGCGCCGAGAATTACCTCTACGGGAACGACGATCTCGACGACACGATCGCACGACTCGTGGCGTATCGCGAGGCGGGAGCCGAGGTGCTCTACGCGCCGCTCGTCACGGATCTCGACGAGATCACGAAGCTCGTCGCCGCTGTTGGGGCGCCGGTGAACGTGCTTGCGGTGCCGGGCGTTCCGTCGCTCGCGCAGCTCGCCGGAGCCGGAGTGCGGCGCGTCTCGACCGGCGCCGGCCCGGCCAAGGTCGCCTATGGCGCGGCTCTCGTCGCCGTGCGGCATCTGCTCGAGGAGGGAACTGTGAATCCCGATGGAGGATTCTCCGCGGCCGATCTACAAGCGGCTCTCGGAGAGAGCTGAGGCGACCTCCGCGAGATTGCTCTCATGCACTTGCTCGTACGGCTCAAGCCACGTGATCGAGCCGGGCGGCCGTCGTAGGAGCCGAACAGGTGCTCGCCCAGCCGCAGCACGCAGCCGTCAACTCACCTCTACGGGCGGAGCCGGGCTTGCTCCGGCGAGAGCCCAACCGGCACCCGCCGGAGTCGCTTCCGCCAGGGAGGGGCACGTGGGGGAAACCGTAGGTTCCCCCCACGCGCAGTGCAGGGGAGAGGATTCGAACCTCTGAAGGCTGAGCCAGCGGGTTTACAGCCCGCCCCCTTTGGCCACTCGGGAACCCCTGCGCAGCGCGGAAGTGTAGCGGCGCTCTCCGTGGTGTCTCCGTAGGTGACGCGACTGACCTTAGGTCAGGCGTTGCGGGTTCGCATCGGAGCGGGCTCGAAAAAGCTGAGCGATGACGATGAGCGTGGGAATGACAAAAACGTTGCCGAGCACGAGTTGCCATTGGACATAGCCGCGAATCGTTGTCTCGATGACAACATGCAGCAGCAAGGAGACGACGGCGAGAACAGACCAAAGCGCAGCAAGGCCAGTAGCTGAGTGAAAGGAGGCAATCTTAGAATGAAGTTCGTCTGGTCTCATGGATTTTGGGACTGCGCAGCGCGGTGCGGTAACTCCAAGGTGGAGCGAAGAAACGGGCCACGAGCGTAGCGCACAGCGGTCGTGCCGGGCCTGCAGGGAACGCGCCCACGACCGCGGAGGACGGCTCGCCATAAGGGGTAAACGGCAACCGCGGGGCGTTCCTTCTCGAGAGGCTTCTACACTCGCGGGTGTGGAGCGCTTTGATGTCCTCGTTGTCGGTGCGGG
>JANNQQ010000049.1:0-7304 GCA_031400835.1 Actinomycetes bacterium
TCTCGCCGATGCCGGTGACGTCGCTGAAGCCAAACCCGCTGATCGCCTCCTCGAGCATCGCAGGGCAGAGGATCGGCAGGTCACGAGGGAGAACCTGGCGCGCGGTTTCGTCGAAGTGATCCGAGTGGAGGTGGGAGATGAACACCGCATCCACGCCGTCGAGCACCTCAGCGATTGGGAACGGCAGCGGAACAAGAGGGCTACGTTCGGCACCCGCATAGCTGATGCCCAGGTGCGCATCCGCGAGGTACGGATCGATCAGCAAAGTACGTGAGCCGACGCTGAGTCTGATCGTCGCGTTGCGAACGAGTTGGAGCCTGAGGGTGTCCGCTGCTGGCACGCAGCGACGCTATCAGCGGCTCAAAGGGCGGAAGGTCTGGCGATTGCCTCGGGGCAGCGCCAGAGTTGCCGCTTTGGCACGACGGTGTAGATGCGGCAGTTGTCCCGCGTGAGTGAGGGGAAGCCGGTCAGTACACCCTCACGGCAGCTCCACCACTGCGCGGTCGCGGTGTCGGAGATCGGCGCCGCCGAGACCTCGCAGCCGCCGATGACCCCGATCCTCTCGTAGACGTGCTCGTGTTTGGCGTACCCGAGGGCCGCACCAAGGAGGACGACCACGACGATGATCTTGATGAGAATCATGATGGGAAGCGTTGTGGGAGCGCTGCCTTCTAGGTAATCGGCAGTTCGGCCAGTTCCTTGATGCCAGGCGCTGGCTCAATCTCCCTCAACGTGTTGTGGCCCTGTCGCTTCGATTACAGTCGCGACGTGCTGGCAACGATCATGGATGGGAAGGAGCTCGCGGCGCGAGTCCGCGAGGACGTCGCACGCGAGGTCGCCGAGTTCGGTCATGTCGGGATTGCCACGATGCTTGTGGGCGACGACCCTGCCTCGCACGTGTACATCGAGGCGAAGCACAAGGCCGCGACCGCCGCGGGCTTCGAGGCCCGCGATATCCGCCTTCCGCCGAGCTCGACCCAGGCCGAGGTACTCGCTGCCCTCGATGAGTTGAACCGGGACGAGACGGTCGACGGCATCCTCGTGCAGCTCCCCCTTCCGTCTCAGGTCGACGAATCGGCCGTCACGTATGCGATCTCTCCGATCAAGGACATAGACGGGCTCCACCCCATCAACGCAGGTCATCTCTACCTCGGTACTCCGCTCCATGTTCCGGCAACACCGTGGGGTTGCATGGAGTTGCTTGCTGCCTACGACGTCGACCCGAAGGGCAAGCACGCAGTCGTCATCGGCCGCAGCGAGCTCGTGGGTCGTCCCGCAGCGATGTTGCTGCTGCGCGAGCACGCGACCGTGACGATCTGTCACTCGCGCACCGTTGACCTCGCGGCGCACGTCCGCCAGGCCGACATCGTCGTAGCCGCAGTCGGTGTTCCCGGGATCGTGACTCCCGAGATGGTCAAGCCCGGTGCGGCAGTGCTCGATGTCGGGCTCACGCGGACGGACGAAGGAATCAAAGGCGATGTCGACCCCGCAGTGGCCGAAGTGGCCGGGTTCCTGACGCCAATGCCTGGGGGTACAGGGCCGATGACGATCGCCATGTTGCTGCGAAGCGCCCTCAAGGCGGCTCGATTTCGTCGGGGCGACCTTGTGTTTGCCGCGCAGCGAAGCCTCTGACACCACGGGTAGCGTGCCGTCCCGGCGCGGGGTGTTGTCCTTGGTTGCAAGGATTTCTCCCATATGCGTTGCCTCGGAGGTCACGCATCGCGCCCGAGCATCAGACGCGGAGAGGGCGGGGTCATTGTGTTACGGGCTCGTAGCCGGTAGCGTTTCGCCGCTTCAGTCAAGTCGTGTCCGTGCGCAAGTGCGGGCGCTTTCGTAGGAGGACGTTCGGTTGGCAGTTGAGACGGGCACCGTGAAGTGGTTCTCGAACGAGAAGGGCTTTGGCTTCATCGCGCGCGAAGGTGGCGATGACGTCTTTGTCCACTACTCGGCGATAACGATGGACGGCTACAAGTCCCTCACTGAGGGGCAACAAGTGGAGTTCGAGGTCGTCGAGGGCCCAAAGGGTGCCCAGGCCGCGAACGTCTCTGCCCCCGCCTAGCCCAGGCTAGGACGGGCTAGAGCGAGTTCGGGCGGGCCCCATCGGGGGCCCGCCGTCTTTCTGGAAGGATGAGGTCCGATGGCTGCGATCACACGAGAACAGGTGGAGCACGTCGCGCAACTCGCGCGCCTCGATCTCCGCGAGGACGAGATCGAGCGGCTGACGGTCGAGCTCGCCGCAATCCTTGAGGCGGTGTCGAAGGTCTCCGAGCTTGATCTCGCGGAGGTACCGCCGACGTCGCATCCGCTCGACCTGGTGAACGGCTGGGCTGAGGATGAGCCACACATCTCGCTCTCGGTCGACGACGCTCTTGCCAACGCTCCGTCGCGCGAAGGCGACCTCTTCCGCGTGCCACCAACCGTTTGATCCGTCTTGACGAGGTCACACATTTGGCACAAAGGCGGCACACTCTTGCGCATGGTTGACGCGTACCGTTCCAGAAGGGGCCTCGCGTACCCCCAGGTGGGGGGCTGGACCAAAGCGCTCTACGCCGACGAGCGGCGTGCGGCCGCCGACGGCAGCGGCGATAGCTCGAGCAACGTGCGTAGCCGGCGCCTCCGGCGGGTCGGATGAGCGCCGTCGTCGACACATTGCGGCTGAGTGCCGAGGAGGCGATGGGGCTCGTCGAACGGCGTGAGGTCAACGCAGCAGAGCTGCACGGCGCCTACCGCGCGGCGATCGAAGAGCGCGACGGTGAGCTCCACGCGTACCTGCGAACGGTTGACTACGACGGGGGCACAGGGATTCCGATCGCGCTCAAGGACGTCATTTCGACCAAGGGTGTCGAGACGACAGCTGCGTCGCGGATTCTTGAGGGATACGTCCCGGTCTTCGACGCAACGGTGGCTGCACGCTGCAAAGCGGCGGGTCTGACCCTGCTCGGTAAGACAAACACCGATGAGTTCGCGATGGGCTCATCGACCGAGAACTCGGCCTTTGGGCCGACTCACAACCCGTGGGATCCGACGCGAGTTCCCGGAGGCTCCGGTGGCGGTACCGCGGCCGCAGTGGCTGCCGGGATGGCGCCGTGGGGGCTTGGCTCCGACACGGGGGGCTCGATCAAGCAACCGGCAGCGCTCTGCGGCAACGTCGGGCTCCGACCGACGTACGGCACCGTTTCGCGGTTTGGCATTGTCGCGTTTGCCTCGAGTCTCGACCAGGTGGGGCCGGTCGCGCGAAACGTCCGCGATTGCGCGCTCCTCACGTCGATCATCGCGGGCAAGGATCCTTCCGACTCGACGACGGTCGCACACCCCGCGCCGATAGCGCTTCCCGACCGCGAGGACCTCAAGGGCGTGCGGCTCGCCGTTCCCCGCGAGGTCGCCGGGCTCGCCGCAATCGAACAAGGGGTTCGCGAGTCGTTCGAGCGTACGCTCGATCTCGCTCGCTCGCTCGGTGCCGAAGTGACGGAATGCGACCTCCCGCTCTCGTTCGAGTACGGAATGGCGTGTTACTACCTGATCGCACCGGCTGAAGCTTCCTCGAACCTCGCCCGCTACGACGGTGTTCGGTATGCCGGCCGGACGGACGGTGGAAGCTACCGCGAGATGGTCGAGCGCACGCGCGATGCGGGCTTTGGCCCCGAGCCCAAACGTCGGATCATGCTGGGCACCTACGCGCTCTCGGCGGGGTACTACGACGCCTACTACGGACAGGCACAACGGGTCAGGACTCTCATCGTCCGGGAACACCGTGCCGCTCTCGACGGCGTCGATGCGATCGTTACTCCGACCGCGCCGACAGTTGCGTTCCCGATCGGTGCCAAGGCCGCCGATCCGCTCGCGATGTATGCCTGCGATCTTCTCACGATCCCGTCGTGCCTGGCAGGCCTGCCAGGACTCAGCCTGCCGAGCGGCCTCTCGGAAGGGTTACCCGTCGGGCTCCAGCTGATCGGGTCGCAGTTCGGCGAAAACGCGCTCTTTCGCATTGGTCACGCACTTGAGCGCGCCATCGGCTTCGACCCCGTCCCCGAAAGGCTGCGCGCGTGACCGTCCAGGGTGCGACCGATCAGTGGGAACCCGTCATCGGGCTCGAGATCCACGTCCAGCTCAAGACGAAGACCAAGATGTTTTGCCGCTGCCCAGTCGGGTTCGGCGCCGGGGAGAACACGCAGACCTGCCCGGTGTGCCTTGGCTTTCCGGGTGCGCTCCCGGTGCCGAACCGCATTGCAATCGAGTGGACGCTCAAGCTGGGGTTGGCACTCGGCTGCGAGGTCGCGCCCCGCGCCGTGTTCGCCCGTAAGAACTACTTCTATCCCGATCTCCCGAAGGGTTATCAGATATCTCAGTTTGATCTACCATCGTGCATTAATGGTAGTATGCTAGTACCAAACAGCGATGGAGACCGGGTGATAGGAATCGTCCGCGCCCATCTCGAGGAGGACGCGGCAAAGACCGTCCACATCGGGGGCGAAACGGGGAGGATCGGTGGCGCCGACTACTCCCTCGTCGACTACAACCGTGGCGGGACACCGCTCGTAGAGATTGTGACGGCGCCCGACCTCCACTCCTCGGAGGATGCAAAGCGGTTCCTCCAGCTGCTGCGTCAAACCATCGTCGAGCTTGGTGTGTCGGATGCGGAGATGGAGAAGGGGACGCTGCGCGTCGACGCGAACGTTTCGATTCGTCCGGCCGGTTCGGATGAGCTGCGCACGCGGTGCGAGATCAAGAACATGAACTCGTTCACGCACATTGCGAAAGGGATCGACGCCGAGATCGCGCGCCAGGTCGAGGTGTGGGAATCCGGGAGCGAGGTCACGCAGCACACGTACGACTACGACGTCGCCCACAATCAGCTCACGGCCCGCCGGTCGAAGGAAGAGGCCGACGACTATCGATACTTCCCCGAGCCCGACCTCGTTCCCATCGAACCTTCTGCCGCGCTCGTCGAACGACTGCGCTCCGAGCTTCCCGAGTCTCCCGGGACACGGATTCGGCGGATCGAGGCACGCCTCGACCTCGACCGAGCCACCGTGCTTGTCGCGGGAGGGCTCGACCGGCTCTGGGAGGCCACGGTCGCGGCCGGCTCGGACGCGGTCGCCACCGCAAACGTCGTCGCGAACAACCTCGTCGGCGCGGGCGTTGACCCTGATGCTGTCGACGCTGTCGAACTCGCGAAGCTCATCGAAGCGCGGGAGCGGATCCCGCGCAAGACGTTCGACGAAGCGCTCGTGCGGGCTGGCGACGAAGGCTTTTTGGCGGCGCCGTACCTCGCAGAGGAGACCGTCTCAGACGCATCCGCGCTCGAACCGGTGATCGACGCCATCATCGTGGCCCATCCCGGGCAAGCCTCGGCGTATCGGGATGGCAAGACCGGACTACTCGGGTTCTTCGTCGGCCAGGTGATGAAAGAGACGGGTGGTGGCGCTGACCCACGCGTCGTGAGCGAGCTCGTTCGGGCGCGTCTCACCGACTGAGCTGATCGCCGCCGCGTCGCGCGTGGCACCATAGAGCCGTGGGAGCGCGCGCACTGACCTGGGGTCTGACCCTTCCGCTCGCCGGTGCGGGGGTGCTCCTTGGCCACGATCTGACGTACCGTCTGGTTGCGGGGTCGGATGCGCCGGGCCTTCACGAGTACCTGAGCCATGCCCCGCAGCTCGTCGCGATTCTTCTTACGATCGGACTTCTCGGTCTGGCCTTCGAGCAGCGGACGCTCCGGATCGGTTCCAAGCGGTTCCTTGTGCTCGGGGCGACCGTGTTCGTCGGACAGGAGCACCTCGAACGACTTGTCCACGACGGGTCGCTGCCGTTCCTGCTCTCCGATCGTGCCTTTCTCGTCGGGTTGGTTCTGCAGCTCCCGATCGGGCTGGCCTGCCTCGCCATTGCGCGCATCGTGGAACGTGCGCTTCACGCACCTGGCGTCCGACATCTCCACGTCTGGGCGATCTTCTGGGTCGCGCTTGGGGCCGCTGTACCGGCACCGCGCCGGGACTCCGCGCCCGTCGCAGTTCGAGGCCGAAGCCCGCCCAGGTTGCTCCGCGTCTGATCTTCATGCGGCTTCCGCCGCAACGAAATCGAACGGAGACCAAGATGAGAGAACGCATAGTCGCGGCGCTTCTCGTAGCGCTTGTTGCGACCCTTGTGATCGTGCTCCCGACGGCATCGGCCGTCACGAAGCCGACCGTGATCGCCATCACCGTCAAGAAAGGCCGGCCTGTAGGCGGCATCAAACGCCCGTCGGTCAAGAAGGGAAAGGTCGTGCGGTTCGTCCTGACAATCGACAAGGGTGAAGAGGTTCACCTCCACGGGTATGACATCGAACGTCGTGTGGTGAAGGGGAAGAAGGTCATCATGCAATTCACCACAAAGCTCACTGGACGTTTTGAGCTCGAATTGCACGAGCCGGATGCCGTGATCGCCCAACTCACCGTGAAGCCCTGAGCTTGGATCCGGTGTCGATGCTTGTCGCCCACGGGATCGGGGGGGTTCAAGACCTCCCCGTTCCGGTGTGGCTCTTCTACTGGGCCGCGGGAATCGTTCTCACGGCGTCATTCGTGCTGCTCGGTGCGCTCTGGCGTCGGCCGGTACTCGAGCGGCATCGCGACGGTCGACCTCTCGGTGGTCGAGTCTCGAAGGTCATCCTCGGGCCGCTCACCAGAATCGCGCAGGTCGCGTCCGTCGTGCTGTTCGTGGTGGTTGAGACCGCGGCGCTCGCTGGAGATGTCGATCCGTTTTCGAACATCGCGCCGACCTGGGTGTACATCGCGTTCTGGCTTGGGCTGCCCTTGCTCTCGGTGCTCTTTGGCAACGTCTGGCGTGCGTTGTCGCCGTGGCGCGCTATGGCCGACGCTGCCGTGTGGGTAATCGAGCGCACTAACCGCCAAGCTCGGCCACTCGCTGTGTACCCGGAGGGTCTCGGACGATGGCCAGCAGCATGCGTGCTCCTTGCCTTCACTGCGCTCGAGCTGGCCTACTCCGATCCGTCGAGCCCGCGAGCTCTTGCGTTTGCGGTTGCCCTCTACACCTACGTCGCCCTGTTCGGCATGGCCTCGTTCGGGCGGGACGCGTGGGAGGCCCGGGGCGAGGGATTCGCCGTGGCGTTCGCGCTCTTCGCAAAGCTTGCACCGGTGCACGTCCTCAAGGGCAGGATTCACGTGCGGTGGCCGATCGCCGGCGTCGCCGCCACGGAACGTGTAGCCGGTTCGACGGCGGTGATCGCAGTGCTCCTCGGTTCGGTGATGTTCGACGGCTACAGCCGTACGGCTCGGTGGCAGGATTGGCTCGCTTCGATCGAAGGGCCGTACCTC
>JANNQQ010000050.1:0-1567 GCA_031400835.1 Actinomycetes bacterium
GTCAAAAGAGTTTGCCGACGCCGCCGCCCTCGTTCGCAAGCGCCTCGGCCGTAAGCTCGAAGCGTTCGACATCTGGTACGACGGTTTCAAGGGGCGCGGCGAGCATGGCCAGGACCAGCTCGACGCCATCGTGCGCAAGAAGTACTCCGATGTCGCCTCCTTCCAACGCGAGCTGCCCGGGATGCTGCGCGGCCTCGGGTTTTCCGCCGAGCGCGCGGGCTGGCTCGCCGAGCACATCGTCGTCGACCCCTCGCGCGGCGCCGGACACGCCTCGGGTGCTGCCCGCCGCGAAGACTCCGCGCACCTGAGAACTCGTTTCGGCCCGAGCGGCATGGACTACAAAGGCTACAACATCGCGGTCCACGAGTTGGGTCACAACGTCGAGCAGGTCTTTTCGCTGAACGCGATCGATCATTGGTGGCTGTCAGGCGTTCCGAACAACGCGTTCACCGAGGCGCTGGCCTTCGTCTTTCAGAACCGCGACTTGGAACTATTGGGCTTACCCGACAACGGCAACGACGCGCGATCGCTCGAAGCATTGGATACGCTCTGGGCCACCGCCGAGATCGGCGGGGTCGCGCTGGTGGACATGACCGTCTGGCGTTGGCTATACGAGCACCCGGAAGCGAACGCAGCAGAACTGCGCGAGGCCACGCTGGCCGCGGCACGAAAAGTCTGGAACGATCACTTTGCCCCGGTCTTCGGCACGCGTGACGAGGAGATACTGGCAATCTACTCGCACATGATCGTCTACGGACTGTATCTTCCGGACTACCCCTTGGGACACATCATCGCCTTCCAGGTCGCGCGCCAAGTGCGCGGGGAACGGTTCGGCGAAGAGTTCGAACGGGTGTCGCGACAGGGGCGGCTGACGCCGGGCGCGTGGATGCGAGGTGCGGTGGGAGGCCCGCTCTCCGCGGAGGCGCTGCTGAGTGAAGCCCGTGCCGGGCTCACCGCGCTGGCCAAGTAGGCCAACAGCGACCCGCCGAGCCCGCGCGCGTCGCTTACGTTTGCAACTCGATGGCCGCGCTAGGTGATCCCCGTGGTTGGCGCGGCCCGGCCCTCCTTGGCATTCTGCAGAGGTTGGCCCGGAGGAATTCGCTCGTGCACCGAAATGTCTCCCGGCTGTTGACCCTGGCCATCGTCATCGGCGTCGCCTGGGGTGGCTTTGCTTGGTATCGCGGCCGACAAGTGGACGCCGCGACTCCGGTGTTTCGCACCGAAGCGGTTTCGCGCGGCCCAGTCAGCGAGATCGTCACGACGACCGGTAGTGTTTCCGCCGTGACCACCGTTCAAGTCGGAAGTCAGGTCTCCGGAATCATCTCGCGCCTCAACGCCGATTTCAATAGTCGCGTCACCCGAGGCCAATTGCTCGCCGAGCTCGACCCAACGCCGTTCTTGACGCAGGTCGAACAGCGTCAAGCCGACCTGACCCGCGTAAGGGTCCAGGCACGCGCCTCCGAGATCGACCTGCGGCGCCAAGAGCGACTGCTCGGCGAGGGCTTGACCGCCGAAGCGGAATTCGACGCGGCCAAGGCCGCCCACGACGCCGCGCTGGCGCAGGTCG
>JANNQQ010000051.1:0-3138 GCA_031400835.1 Actinomycetes bacterium
CCACTCATCGAATCCCTCGGTCAGCGTCTCCTCGGTCAGGAGGATCTCTCGGTGACGAATGCCGAGATCGGCCGCGAGACGAGCCGCGATAGTCGACTCGTCCGTCGCGAGACCAAACGATACGGAATAGGCGGTGAGGTCAGCTGGAGCGACATGGCGCGCCGCGAGCGCCGCGATCGCAGACGAATCCAGGCCGCCGGAGAGCATGAGGCTCACAGGTACGTCACTGACCAGTGACCCAGCGACGGCGCTGTCAAGCCTCCGTCGCAGCTCCTCGAGAACCTCATTGCGCCCCGCGGAGGCAGGTCTCTCCGTCGGCAACACATCCCAATACTCCTCCGTCCGAACCGTTCCGTCCTTCACGGTAAGAACGTGGCCGGGCTCAAGCTTGAAGACACCGCTGAGCAGCGTGCGAGGCCCGGACACGGCACCGAACGCCAGGTACTCCACCACGCTTGCCGGATCGAGTTCAGGACTGACAGACGGATGAGCGATGAGCGTCCTAAGCTCGCTCGCTGCCACGAAGGTATTGCGGGCCGTTGTGAAGTAGAGCGGCTTCACGCCAATCTGATCACGAGCTGCGAAAAGCTCTCGGCGCTCGGCATCCCACAACACGAACGCGAACATGCCCCTGAACGTCTCGAGAGCTCGCCGGCCGTCAAGAGCAAGCGCTTGAAGCACGACCTCCGTATCGGAGTTGGTGCGGAAGCGAACACCGCGGGCAATGAGCCCTTTCCGTAGCTCGCGGTAGTTGAAGAGCTCGCCGTTGTAGACGATCGTCCACCGACCGGTCGAATCGGAGAATGGCTGATCGGCCTCACGGTTGTCCGGATCGATGATCGCGAGCCGACAATGCTCAAGCGAGGGTGAATCGATCCCTCCGGCCAGGCAGCCTTCTCCATCCGGACCCCGATGCCGCATGTGTGGGATGGCCCAGGCTCGCGGCGGCGGTTGGTTTGAGCCCAACTGTAGGGCGGCTGCAATCCCGCACATTAGGGTCGATTCGACGAATAGAGGTTCGAGTACCCGGCAACCATTCGGTCTACGGTGTAGCGCTGGCGGACAGCGTCTTGGCCCGGCATCCCGAGCGTCTGTCGTAGAACCGGATCATCAACGAGCCGTGCTACCCAGCAAGCGAGGTCAGCTTGGTCTCGGGCGACAATACCCGTCTCCAGGTGGCTGACATGTTCCACGAGCCCACCGCCGTCCGAGAGCACGATCGTCGGAATGCCGAGTCCCATCGCCTCAACGGCGGAGTTGCCGAACGATTCCTCTGGGCCCGAGGGCAGCGCGAAGACGTCGCAGAGTTGAAGGTAGTCAACGACGTTCTCCTGCCGACCGACGAAGTGTGTGCGACCGTCGACTCCCAAGGAGCGTGAGAGCAGCTTGAGCGGCTCTTGCTCAGGTCCGTCGCCTATCACGAGCAGAACAGCAGTCGGCGTATGTTCGAGGCACCGGACCAGAAGGTCGATCCGCTTCCACGCACGGAGATTCGCACTCGTCCCGATAACGATCGCGTCGGGCGCTATCTGGAGCCGTTCGCGCAGGGCCACAGCGTCTGCGTCGGACTGTAGAAGCTCCCAATCGATTCCGTTGTACACCGTCGCGACATGTTGCGGGTCCACACCAAACATCCCCGCTACCACTGTGGCTGCATGAGAGGTGTTGCCGGCAACGCGCACGAACCGTCGCCGCACGATCGCACCGGTGACCCAATACCGGAGACGACGTCTTAGTGGGTAGGAGAATGTTCCCGCCCTATGAGTGTAATGCGCACGTACTCCAGCGCGGACAGCGGCGATCATGAGAAACGGCTCCGGACCATGAAAATGCACCGTCGGCCATCGTGTAAAGATCTCTCGAAGACGCCATGCGTCACGGAGATCGAATGCTGATGTCCGTCCGAGAGCGACGACCTCCACCCCTTCCTCGCGGAGCCGTTCTCCGTACAGACCCGGTCGCCCGGTCACGAGAACCGCTGCGTCAATGCCAACCTCACGCTGGCCACGTATGAGCTGGAACACAGCTCGCTCGGCCCCTCCGACTCCGAGCGATCCCATGACGTGCAGCACTCGCACGCTTGCGTCGGACGATGCTCGGTCGGTCATGTGAGAGACGCGAGCCAGCGCGCCATGACTTCATCGGCACGCGCCTGGGTGAAGCTCGCTTCATATGCCGCCCGAGCCGCACGACTGAAGCGCCCTCGCAAGCTCTCGTCTCCGAGAAGCAGTCCAAGCGACGCTGCGAGCGCATCGATGTTCGGATCAGGAAGGACGAATCCGTTCTCTCCGTCCGTTACGGTCTCACGGATTGCACCGCGGTCGGTTGTGACGACCGGAATGCCCGCGGCGAGCGCTTCAAGCACAACGCGTGGATGCCCCTCGGGCTCGACCGGCGGAAAGAGCATGATCGACGCCGACGCAAGCAGCTCGTCCTTCTCCCTTCCAAGAACCGGAGGAACGAATCGAATCGAGTCCCCGGCACGGGCGACACGCGCATGGAGCTCACGCGAAAGCTGCTCGTCCTCCCAGGCTCCGGCGAACGTGAACTGTGCAGAAGGGTGGTCATCGAGGACCCTCAGCGCCGCTCCCACCGCCTCGACCACGCCCTTCCGGCGGCGAAGATTGCTCAGAAAGACAACGTGCCCCTGCCGCGGAGCCGGCGGCATCGCCGGTTCCGGTGTTCCGTTTGGCACGACCGCGATGCGTTCGCCTGGCAGTAAGCCTTGGAAGACCCAGCGGAGGGTTGAACCCATCACTGCGACCGACGCGAGCCGCCCAAGGGTGAACCCCATCCATCTCCGCAGAGGCCACGGCGCCGAGTTGTAGAAGGCGCGGAAATCGCTCCCTCTCAGATGCCCTGCCACCGTCCAGCCCGAGAGACGAGCGAGATGGATGTACAACGAGTCGCGAATGAACGCGGGTGCGTTTTGGGACAAGGGCACATACACGATTCCCCGCTTGCCCCGCAGGAGCCGCGAGAGTCGGGCGAGGCCGCGAAGCCCAAGTAGGACGTTCGGCGCATCCCAACGACCGATATTGCCGCCAGTCCGATGATCGCTCGTGTCGAGATGCTCAACCTCGAACCGCTGCGCGAGGTGCTCACTGGCCAGTACCAGCGACGTCGAAACTGTTACCC
>JANNQQ010000052.1:0-8308 GCA_031400835.1 Actinomycetes bacterium
CGATCGTCCCCGAAGGCGCCTGGAACACAGCGTATGGACTCGCCGTCATCGCTTCTCTCGTTCTCTACATAGGGGGCGTATGGCTTGTGCGGCGGCGCCCTGCACGACTCGTACCGGTCGTCGTAATTGCCGTTGCGATCCAGCTCGCACCGCTGGCCGCGCCGCTTCTGTACTCGACCGACGCGTACACCTACTGGGCGCTCGGACGGGTCGGGGTCGTCCACGGCGGCAACCCGTACGTCGACCCACCCGGCGAATGGCCGGAGGACCCCGCCTACGACCTGATGGGTGCGCAATGGCGCGACGATACGGCCGCCTACGGCCCGCTCTGGGTGCTTGCATCGGAGGGGGTGGCGCGCGGCGCCGGGGAGTCAAGCGATGCTGCCGCCTGGCTGTTCAAGGGAATCGGGGGCATCGGCTCTGTCATCCTCGTCCTCGCCGCAGCCGCAGCCGCAGCCCCTCGAAACCGTGCCTTCGCCGCAGCGTTCGTCGGTTGGAACCCTGTACTCGCGCTCCAGTTCGCGGGCGGTGGCCACAACGACACCTGGATGATGGCATTCCCGGTCGCCGGGATCGCGCTCGCGACCGTCGGGCGTCGTCAGCTCGGCGGCGCACTCTGGCCCGCCGGGATCGGCATCAAGTGGCTGCCCGTGATCTTTCTCCCACTCATCGCGGCCCGAGAGCGGTTGCGTTTTGGCTGGCGCGGGCTCGCCATCGGCGGCCTCGTCGTGGGTGCGGTATCGACCGCGGCGTACGGTCTGCACTGGGTCGCCGCGGCGACCCCCATCTCCAGCCAGCTACGCAGAGCCAGCTCTACGAGCGTCCCCTACTACGCGGAGCAGTGGCTCGGCATTCCCCAGTATCGGGTCACACAGCTCCTTGCAGTGCTCTTTGCAATTGCCTACCTCTGGCTGTTGCGGGAAGCCTGGCGCGGCCGAACTCGACTCGGTCTCACTGCTGGCTTGTTTTGCCTGAGCCTCTCGTGGCTGCCACCGTGGTACGTAGCCTGGCCTATTGCGCTCGCGGCAACTGAGGAGGACAAGGCAGCGCGGTGGATCGCGTTCGGGCTTACAGCCTGGCTCCTCCGAGACGCTATCGCCAGATGACTCGTGTGCGCAGCCATCACACGGTTGCCGCTGCCGCGCTCGTCGCGCTCGTTGCGGCGTTCGTGTTCGGTCGAGCACTGGGTACCAAGACGAACTACGACGAAGGCGTTTACCTGGCCAGTCTTCAGCTCCTACGAGACGGCCAGGAGCTCGGCGCGGACATCTACACACCCCAGCCCCCCGTCTTCTACTGGCTGCTTCAGATCCTGGCCGCCCCATTCGGTCAATCCGTGTACGGGATTCGGGTGGGCTTTGTGGCGCTTGCGGTGATCGGGGTCATTGCCGCCTTCGCTGCGGCTCGGACGCTCTATGGACTTGCAGCTGGGATCGGCGCCGGACTCTTCCTCGTCATCGGCCCACCATTCCCGTCGGTCAGTGCAAACATCGCGGCCGATGTCCCTTCGCTCTCCCTGGGTCTCGTAGCGCTTGCGCTCATCGCACACGCAGTCCCACAGCACGCCTCGCGATGGTTCGGAGTCGGCGCGGGAGCGGCCGCTGCGTTGGCGGTACTCACGAAGTTGCTCGCTGCGCCGTTTCTCGTGCCCCTCGTCGTTATCCCGATTGCACATCGCGCCGGTCGAAGGGTTCTCCCAGCGCTTGTCGCTGGAGGTGCAGCTGCGACCGCGCTCGTTTTGCTTGTCCATCTCAATTCGCTGCCCGAACTGTGGGCCGGCGTGATCGGCGATCACGAGGGCGCGAAATCGCTGAGCCGCGTCGGCGACAACGTCGACCGCCTGCGATGGCTGCTGGAGTGGAGAACGCCCTTCGCCTGGCTCGTACCGGCGGGCGCGATCGCGTTCATTTTTTCGCGCGAGGCACGAAGAACCTGGCCGCTCGCCACACTCGTACCCGCAGCTGCGCTGTTCACGCTCTACGTCCGCCCGCTCCCCGACCACCAGCTTTCCCTGATGGCCTGTGCCTACGCCGTAGCCGCAGGCCCCGCGCTCGCCCTCGGAGTCGCGCAGCTTCGCGGCAAGACGCGTGCTCTGGCAGCAGCAACGGTCGTCCTCTTCGTTACGGCGGGGGTCATTCAGGAGCAGCACCGGCAGACGCACAACGACGTACCGGAGCCGCCGCACGTAACGTGGGCGACAAAGGCGCTCAAGGTCGCAACCGACGACGGAGACACAATCGTTACCGACCTCCCAATCATCGCATTCCGCTCGGGACGGCTCATCCCAGGCTATCTGACTGACACCTCGTCGACGCGGGTCCGAAGTCGTGCGCTGACGGGCGCGGACATCCTCCGAGAGATCGACGAGAACGACGTTCGAGCTGTGGTGATCGCCAGGATGTTCCGATCGCTGCCGGCGCTTGTCGCCAGCATCGAGTCGCGGCTGCCCGTGACGGCGCGCTGCGGCGACGCCACGCTCTATCTACCCGCCGAGCCCGCTATCGCTCTGCCATCGTGTCCCGCGTGATGCTCTCCATCGTCGCACCGGTGTTCAACGAGGAAGGAACCGTCGACGAGCTGGTTCGTCGACTGACGGATGCCACGCTGCCTCTCGGCCCGTTCGAAATCGTGATTGTCGACGACGGTTCGACCGACGGAACGTGGGAGCGGCTTCAAGCTCTCGCCGCAGAGCGCTCGAACCTGCGACTTGTTCGGCTGTCGCGCAATTTCGGACACCAAATCGCCCTCACTGCCGGGCTGGACGACGCGCGGGGCGACGCCGTGGTGTGTATCGATGGCGATCTTCAGGATCCCCCCGAGGTAATCCCCGAGCTCGTCGCGAAGTGGCATGAGGGGTACGACGTCGTCTACGGGGTCCGCGAACGCCGAGAGGGTGAGACCCGGTTCAAGCTCGTCACGGCGGCACTTTTCTACATGGGTATCAACCGCTTAAGCCCAGTCGACATTCCTGCGCAGGCCGGTGACTTCAGGCTTCTCTCGCGCCGTGCGCTCGACGCCCTGCTCGGGATGCCCGAACGGGCTCGCTTCCTACGCGGTATGACGAGCTGGATCGGCTTCCGCCAGATAGGTGTCCCATACGCGCGCGAGGCGCGGTTTGCCGGATCGACGAAGTACCCACTCCGGCGCATGCTTCGCTTCGCGTCGGACGCGGTGACGTCGTTCTCGACCGTCCCGATCCGATTCGTCACTGCTCTTGGATTCATGACCGTGGTGCTCTGCCTCGTAGCGCTAGCGTGGACGCTGTATCTCCGCCTGTTCACGGAGCAAACGGTCGCAGGCTGGACGTCGGTCGTTGTGGTTGTGCTGTTCCTTGGTGGCGTTCAACTGGTATCGCTCGGCATCATTGGTCAGTACGTGGGCAGAATCTTCGACGAAGTGAAGGGGCGCCCGTTGTACATCGTCGAAGAGCGGGTCGGGGAGGAGTCCTCCGAAACATGAGCCGCGTTCTCGTCACCGGCAGCGGAGGATTCCTCGGCTCGCATCTCGTGGAGACTCTCAATCAGAACGGGCACGAGGTCATCCTCGCCCGACATCGCGACTACGACCTGACCACGATGGAAGCGACGAAGCGCCTGTTCGACGACGCGAGGGCCGAACTTGTATTCCATCTTGCAGCGGAGGTCGGCGGGATCGGTGCTAATCGCGCGAACCCGGGACGGTACTGGTACGCAAACCTGATGATGGGGGCCCACGTCCTGGAGCAGGCCCGGCTTCACGAAACACCGAAACTCGTGGTCGCCGGCACTGTCTGTGCCTATCCCAAGCACACGTCCGTGCCGTTTCGCGAGGTCGACCTCTGGCTCGGATACCCGGAGGAGACGAACGCCCCGTACGGGGTCGCCAAGAAGACGATCCTCGTCGGCGCCCAGGCGTACCGAGATCAGTACGGCCTCGACACGATCTTTCTCCTACCAACCAATCTGTATGGCCCCCGTGACAACTTCGATCTCGAGACCTCGCATGTCATCCCGGCGCTGATTCGGAAGATGGTCGAGGCCTCCGAACGCGGTGACAGTGAGATCGTGCTCTGGGGAGATGGTTCACCCACACGGGAATACCTTTACGTCAGCGATTGCGTCGACGGGCTGGTGGCTGCAGCCGAGCGCTATGACGGCCCGGAACCCGTGAACCTCGGTACCGGCGTCGAAACGTCGATTCGCGAAACAGCCGAGATCGTGGCTGCCGAGATCGGATACGACGGCGCGATCGTATGGGACACATCCATGCCAAACGGTCAG
Organism: Actinomycetes bacterium; assembly: GCA_031400835.1. GTDB lineage: Bacteria > Actinomycetota > Thermoleophilia > Gaiellales > Gaiellaceae > Gaiella. Next base: position 4,260 of record JANNQQ010000052.1, read on the forward strand.
CCGCGTCGGAGCGTCGACGCCACGCTTGCCGAGGAGCTCTTTGGCTTCTCCGCCCGGGTGCCTCTGCATGACGGGATTTCGCGAACGGTTGCGTGGTATCGGGCTAACGGACGGTGAGGCCAATCCCGGCCGTGACACGCCCAATTCTCGACCGCATGAAACGTCTCGCGACGACCGCCGTACAACACGTCCGGGTGAGCCTCGCGGTCGTGATCGCGATTCAGCTGGCGCTCGTCCTAGGACTGCTCGCATCGGTTGAGCACAACGGGTGGCTCACCTATCAGGGTGGCGACCAGATCTGGCTGATGACTTCGGGGTGGCTCCTCGGGCAGGGAACGCTCCCGACAGCCGTCGTGTCGTACGGGTGGCCTATTGTCATAGCCCCGCTGACGTGGGTCGCCGGACCTTCGAGCATCGACCTCCTACCCTTCACCACGCTCTTCCAGGTGCTCGTGCTCGGTCCCGTGGCAACCCTCGCGGTGTACGACATCGGAGCGCGCATTGCCGGCCGCGCCGCCGGGCTCTGGTGCGCAGCCCTGGTGGTCGTGACGCCGTACCTCGCGACGCCGTTGTTCGTCGACCGCTACCAGGAACGCTGGACCGACCAGGTGCTCGTGCAAGCCACCGGCTTGACCCAGATGGCAGATTATCCATCGACCGTGGCGGCTCTCGTTGCCGGGGCACTCGTCCTCCGCTCGCTCGAACGGGCGCGGACCCCGGAGGCGCTCCTTGCAGGCACGGCGGCAAGCCTGATGATCGCCATGAAGCCCTCGAACGCAATCTTCGTTCTTGGGCCGCTCTCCGCGTACGTCCTGTCCCGACGTTGGCATCAACTCGCCATCTTCTGTACGGCTCTGGCTCCAGCGGTGCTGACGCTGGCCGTGTGGAAGACACGAGGGCTCGGCAGCCTCCCGATCCTCGCGGTCGATGAGGTTCGCCTCGCGGCAGGTGCGACGGTTGATCAGCTGGCCCTCGGTCTGAGTATCCCGAGCGCCCCATTCGATCTCGACGACTGGCGCCGGAACATGTCGAACCTGCGTGAGTTCCTCTGGAGCGCACGCCTTGCGCAATGGGTGCCACTCGCAGGAGCCCTCGCAGTCGCCCGGGTGTCACGTCCCGCAGCCGGACTCCTCCTCGGGTGGACCCTCGCATTCTTCATCGTCAAAGGGTCATCGTTCGTCGCCGGTATTGAGAATGCCTCGTTCTGGCGTCTTGTGATGCCTGCCCTTCCGGCCTACGTCATCCTCGCCGCTGCCACGCCGTTGCTCATCCCGACGCTCGTGCGCCGGCTGGGATCACGCATATCACCCGTCTCGCCGGGGCGTCGGGTGAGCTTTCGTACGGCGATCGTCACGGCTGCTGTTGTCGGCGTCCTCCCTCTTGTCACCGTGCTGATCGCCTCACCAATACGGGGAGCGCAGGCCGCGGTCGTGGTGAACGGGATTCTCGTCCCCGTCGACGCAGCCGTGGTCAGCCTCAGCGCGTCGCGCGAGGACGACGGTCAACATCTGCGGTGGACTGATACGACGATGGCGACAACCACGACGTTCTACCGTGTGATGCGAACTCGCGGTGCAGAGACAGACCTTCGATGTGTCAGGGCGGGTGCGGACCGGTGCGAGCTTGACATGAACGTACTCGGGACGACACGAGGGCGAACCTGGGTTGATTCCAACCCCGTGCCCGGTGCGACGTATCGGATCGGCGTGGCCGCCAACTGGCTCGACGACCCCGAGCAGGGCGACGTTTTCGTCGTCAGTCCCCCCGTGATCGCCGCGCAATAGCGGAACGTCCGACGCTGGTCTCGCTACGCGTCGTCGGAGCGCGACGCTGGCGCACCCGACTTTCGACCTTCGAGCGGCAACAGTCGCCCCTCCAGCACATCGAGCCGCTCGCGGAGCAGACCCACCTCCTGCGCCAACCGAACGTTGTCGTCCGTCAGGCGGGAGAGCACCGTTGAATAGTGAAGCAAGACGACGATGATGAACAACGTCATCGCCGCGAACAAGATGGCCGGAGGATAGGTCTCGACCCCAACCCAATCGGCGACCGTATTGAGTCCCTGCCGCCACACCGACAGCACGAGCAGAAAGAGACCGGTGACCAGCCAGAGGAGGGCATAACGCTCCTTGAGGCGGCGACCGCGGATCAGCTCAAGCACGATCAGAATGAGGAGAAGCGATGCGACCGCCGCCGCGATTGAGATGCGGACGGGAGTCATCGGGCCGCGGGCTCCTCTGACGGAACCGTGGTCCGTCTCGCCATTGCCACGAGCAGGGCAAGCGTGACCTTGAGAACGTAGTAGATCGAGCGCAACAACGTAATCGACGATGAGCCGTGCTCGCGCTCGCGCATCGTCACTGGAACCTCGATGAGCCGGAGCTTGGTGCGAAGCACAAGGAGCGTCGCCTCGACCTCGGGATAGTCGCTTGGGTAGTCACTGGCGAAAAGTGCGATCCCTCTGCGGTTGAGCGCCTGAAATCCCGACGTCGTGTCGGTCACACGCTGGCGGGTGAGCAGAGACACGAGTCGCGCGAACCAGGTGATCCCTAGCCGTCGAGCAAAGGGTGGGCGATACGTGCGATCGACGCCGATGAACCGGGAACCGGTAACGACGTCGACCTCTCCTTCTGCGAGCACCTCAAGGAGCTTCGACAGTTCAGCAGGGTCGTGCTGGCCGTCGCCGTCGAGACGAACGGCGGTGTCATATCCCCGCTCCAGCGCGTAACGAAATCCAGTTTGAACGGCCGCTCCGATCCCCAGATTGAACGGTAGCCGTACCACCGCCGCGCCAGCTTCGGAAGCGGCTACGGCAGTCCTATCTGGTGAGCCATCGTCGATGACGACCACGTCGATCGACGGATCAAAGGCTTTGATTCCGGCGACCACGCCCGCGATCGCAGCTTCCTCGCGGTAGGCGGGAACGACGGCAACGATCCTTCCAAGGCTCACGCTTTGACCTCGGTCGCGAGACCAAGCAGACGAAGCACCTGACGCGCGCGGTGGGCGTACGTGTGCTCGTCGAGGACACGTTCGCGCGCTCGGGCGCCCATCGCCTGAGCCTCACCGGGATCATCGAGGAGGCGGTGATAGGCGGCAAGCGCCTGTTCGGTGTTCTCCACGATGAGAATCTCGCTCTCAGGCTCGAACCACTTCTCGATCCCGTCGTGCGGATTCGAGACGATCGCGGCGCCAGCAGCCGCAAGCTCGAACGGCCGACACGTCGACGAGCCCGGAACCGTCGCATGTGTCCGGCGGGTCACGTTGAGATTGATCCGCGACGCAGAGATCGCACGCGCGAAGGCGTTGAACGGGACGTCGCCAAGCTCGCGCGCCCTGCCTGTATCGCCCTGAAAATCAAGTCCGCCGAGCACGAAGTCGACGTGCGGGTCGATTCGACTCGGCTCGCCGATCATTGCCTGCACCCACTCGCGGCGGAACTTGTCGCCGTACCCATAGAAGAAGATGTCCATCTCCTTGTCGATCGCGAGAGGACGGAAAAACTCAGTGTCTGCACCCCAGAAAACCGCCTCCGCACGCCGTGCGCCGAGTTCCAGAAGCCGTGGGAGCCCTCCCTCCGAGTTTGAGAGCAGGAGGTCGTATTCGGATGGGTCGGCACCGTGGTAGAAGTTGAAGCCGGTGTCCATTCCCCCGAACTCGGGCAGGCTCATCGGCACGTCACCGTCGTAGAACGCAACCGGGACTCCAAACCGCTCACGGAGAAACGTGGGAATCCCACGAAAGTGCGACATCGGCACCGTGAAGAAGATGATCGCGTCGGGTTTCTCCTTCTCGACGAGCTTCTCAAGATGCCGACGCCAACGCGGCGTCACCGCCTTCCAGATCATCTCGCGAGTGACCCGGTCGAGCGCGCCATCCTCGGGATTGTCCTCGACCCGCCGGAGGTACCTGTCGCCCTTTACGCGCGCGAGGCCATCGCGTAGCAGCGCATACGTCTCACCTTCGCGGTAGGTGGGATTCGGAGCCGTGCGCCACCATGGGGTCTCAATCGGGCGTCCTCGGTACGGCGTGACGACAAGATCGGCACC
>JANNQQ010000053.1:0-15264 GCA_031400835.1 Actinomycetes bacterium
GTCGCCGACGACGAACGCGTTAGAGAGCCAGTCTGGATGCATCGAGCGGGAAACGATCACGGGCCGATCATCGCACGCCGACGCTTGCCAAGGAGTTCAATGCGTGAAACTGCCCCCATGCGCCTCGTCGCAACCATTCTCATCGCGCTTGCCGTCGTGCCGGTCGCGAGTGCGGGGGTACGCATCGTCGCTCCGTTTCCACCCGAGCGCTATGCGCTCGAAGGCGCGATCGGGCTAGCGGTTCCCGGTGCTGGCCCAACGGTAACCCGCGACGCCGCATTCCGAACTCTCGTGACCGGCCTCGTCGAGAGCTCGCTGCTTGGCGGGCCGCCGGCAGCGCCGGCGAAGCTCCGGATCGGTGATCCAACACCCCCTGAGATTCTTGTCACCCTCCCCCCTCCCGGCACCACACCGAACGACCAGCGCTACCCGATCGCCATCCTCGACCCGGCCCGCGTGGGCGTTCTCACCTCCGACTCGACGAGGATCGTTGGACTCGTTTCGCTCGCCGATGTCGCCAACGGCACGCTCCGCACGGTCGTGGCGGACGACCCGACTGGCGTACTCAGGCGCCTCGATGCCCGTATCGACCGCAACGAGAGCATCAGATTGCCGCTGACAGTCGTCCTCGCCATCGTCGCTGTGCTCACTGCTGTCATCGCCCCGCGCCACGCGCCACGCGTGTTCCTTCTTGCCCTCGCAGCGAACCTCTGGCTCGCAGGTTGGTGGCTCGTCGCGATCCTCGTCGGGGCCGCGTTGCTCGCTCCGCTCGGCGTCGCGTGCTTCGCGCTCCTCGCCACCTATCTCGTCGTCCTCGGTCTCGACCCTGAGGCCGTCGCCCTATCGCCGTTTGGCCCCTCGCAGGCCGGGCGCTTCTACGGCGTCTCGAACCTCCTTGCCACGATGCTGCTGGTACCGGCCCTTCTAGGGGCGGCTCGACCTGGGAGGCTTGGGCTCGGCGTCGCCGCTGTCGCACTCATCGCTGTCGGCGGGAATCGCTTCGGCGCAGACGGTGGTGGACTTCTCGTCCTCCTCGCTGGCTACGGCGTGTTGACCGTACGGTTGCGCGAGATCCGCGTAACCGTTCGAGTCGTTGGAGTTCTCGCCACGGCCATTGTCGTGCTTGCGCTGGTTCTCGTTGGCCTCGACTCGATGCTTGGTGTCTCGAGTCACGTCACCGACACCGTTGGCGACGGCCCGCTCGCCATCCTCAATGCGATCTGGGACAGGCTGGAGCTCTCCGTGCGACGCACCGTCTCGGCCGCAGGACCGGCACTCGTAGTCGCGGTCGGCCTCGCGACCCTCCTTGCCATCGCAACCCGACGCACTCGAGGTCCCGTAACCGATGCGCTCCTCGCCGCGCTTGCCGTCTCACTCGTGGTGAACGACACGCCAGGGGATGTCATCGGTGTCGGCGCCGCCGCGGCATTCGTCGTGTGGCGATGGGAGACCGGATCACCAGGCAAACATCCGGCCGCCCTGGATACACTCCGCGCGATGCGCCGTTCGACCACAGCCCTTGCCGCACTGCTGGCGGCCGTCGCACTCGCTGCAGCAGGTTGCACCGGTGGCGAGGAGGTCGACGCGACGCCCGAGACGGTGATCGGTGAGATTCCGACCGAGACGGGAGGCGGCTCCGACGAGCTTCCTGCGCTCTCGCTCACGGGAGACGCTACCGCTGGCGCCGATGTGTTCGCCACGCAGGGTTGCGGCGGTTGCCACACCCTCTCGGCAGCAGGAGCGGCTGGAAACGTGGGCCCCAACCTCGATGACTCGAAGCCGTCGTACGAGCTTGCGGTCACGCGCGTAACCGTCGGCCAGGGTGGCATGCCGGCGTTCGGAGAGAAGCTTGAGGCGCAGCAAATAGCCGATGTCTCCCAGTACATCGTCACGTCGACGGGCGGCTGATCCTTCCCCACGGTTTCCCCGCGAACGTCTCGGCGTTCGCGTGTGACCTCGACGGAACGCTGATCGACCGCGGCGGACCCTTGGGGCCGCAAACGCTCGCCGCCATTGGTCGTGCACGCACCGCAGGTATCCCGGTGCTTATCGCCACCGGCCGCATGTTTCGTTCGGTGCTCCCGTATCTCAAGGACGCAGCGATCAGCGAGCCGGTGGTCTGTTACCAGGGTGCTGCGGTGGTCGATCCCGCGAGCGGGACCTTTCTCGTCCACGAGACGATCGAGGCGCAACTCGCGCGTGACGTGGTCGAGGCGCTTTCCGCGATAGGGCAGTCGCCCAACGTCTACGTCGACGATGAGCTCTACGTTGCCAAGCACACCGAGCACTCCCGGGCCTACGCAGAGTTCCAGAATCTGAACGTGACCGAAGTTGGCGATCTGCACCGCTGGCTCGACGCGCCGCCAACAAAGATCGTGGCCGTCGCAGAGCCCGACAAGATCCCTGAGATTAGAGCCCACCTTGACAAGCAATTCGGGGGACGGCTCTTTCTGACCCGATCGCTCCCATTTCTTCTAGAGATCAGCCATCCGTACGCGTCAAAGGGCACCGGGCTCACCTTCGTCGCCAACCGACTCGGCCTTGACGTCGACGGCATCGTTGCCTTCGGAGACGGCGAGAATGACATCGGGCTTCTTGAGACCGCTGGCTTTGGCTTCGCGATTGCCGGCGCCGACCCGACGCTGCTCGAGATCGCCGACGCAATCTGTGATGGCCCGGAGGTCGAAGGCGTGGCAGCCTTGATCGACGTGGTTCTAGACTCTCTCTCGTGATCGACCTCAAGGCAGCGCGGAACGACCCCGATCGCTGGCGCGCCGCGCTGGCTCGTAAGGGGGCCGAGAAGGCCTTTGATGACCTGCTCGCTCTCGATGAGCGGTGGCGTGCGCTCGTACCGCGCATCGACGAGCTCCGCTCACAAACCAAGCTGAAGGGCAAACCGACGCCCGAGCAGCTCGCTGAAGTGCAGGGAGTCAAGGAGACGCTGCGACTCGCGGAAGAGGAGCTTGCTGCCGCCGAGGCGGAGCGGGAGGCCGCGCTCGCCGAGGTGCCCAACCCTCCGCACGCATCCGCTCCGGACGGGTCGGCCGAGGAAGATGCCGAGGAGCTTCGCCAGGTGGGTGAGTTGCCGACGCTCGAGAACCCCCGGGAGCACACCGAGGTCGGACGTTTCGACATGGACAGGGCGGCAAGGCTGTCTGGCGCGCGCTTCGGCTATCTCATCGGCGATACCGCACTCCTTGCGATGGCGCTGTACCGCTTTGCCCTCGATCATCTCCATCAGGCTGGATTCACACCCATGTTGCCCCCGGTACTCGTGCGCGAGGAGGCGATGTATGGGTCGGGGTTCTTCCCTACGGAGAAGTCGAACATCTACGGCCTCGAGGGCGACGACCTCTACCTCACCGGCACCTCGGAGGTTGCGCTTGCCGGGCTCCACATGGGCGAGATCATCGACGCGGAGGAGCTGCCGTTACGCTACGCCGCCTTCTCTCCGTGCTTTCGCCGCGAGGCGGGCGCGGCGGGAAAGGACACGCGCGGGATGTTTCGCGTGCACCAGTTCAACAAGGTCGAGATGTTCGTGTTCGTGCGGCCTGAGGACTCGTGGGACGAGCACGAGCGAATGATCGCGCTCGAAGAGGAGTTCCTCCAGAAGCTCGGCCTCCCCTACCGCGCCATGAACATCGCCGCCGGTGACTTGGGCGCGCCGGCTGCGAAGAAGATCGACCTTGAGGCGTGGTTCCCGCCGCAGGGCCGCTACCGGGAGGTGACGTCCTGCTCGAACACGACGGACTTTCAAGCGCGCCGCCTCGGGATCCGGATGCGCGGTGAGCACGGCCCTGAGCCGCTCCACACACTCAACGGGACGATGGTCACCGACCGAGCCGCACTCGCAATTCTGGAAAATTTCCAGGGCGAGGTACCGGACGTTCTGAAGCCGTACGGCGCGCCGGAGCGCATCTCACGCTAGACGCGATCGGACAAGTGTCTCAGAGCCACTAGCGGGCTTCCCGGGGTTGACGGCCCTCGTGGTCGACGCCCTCAGCCAGGTTGCCGAGTCGGACGAGACCAACAACACCGCCTCGACCGACGTCATCTGCTGACGGTCCAGTCGGTTCCGACCCGTAAGCTTCGCGTCCCGGCGGGGTGCGAGAGCGGTCGAATCGGTCGGTCTTGAAAACCGAAGAGGTGCAAGCCTCCGTGGGTTCGAATCCCACCCCCGCCGCTCAGTGCACCCAGCTCGGGAGGAGCAGCCAGGCAAATGCGGCTCGCCTCTTCGCGCAGACGCCGCAGGCTTGCCTGGGTAGGGTCGGGTTGTGCCGCCGCTGTCCATCCTCGACCTCGCGCCGATCATCGAGGGCGGTACGGCGGGCGATGCGCTACAGAACTCGCTTGACCTCGCGCAGCACGCCGAGCAGTGGGGATACAACCGCTTCTGGCTCGCCGAGCACCACAACATGGCTGGGATCGCGAGCGCCGCTACCGCCGTCGTCGTCGCACACATCGCTGCCGGCACGACGACGATCAGGGTTGGATCCGGCGGGATCATGCTTCCCAATCACGCACCGCTCGTGATCGCCGAGCAGTTCGGCACGCTCGCGGCGCTGCATCCGGGTCGGATCGACCTCGGCATCGGCCGGGCGCCGGGAACGGATCAGCAGACGATGCTTGCGCTGCGGCAGGCGCACACGAGCGCCGGGAGCTTCCCTCAGGATGTTCTCGAACTGCAGACCCTCCTTGGCGATGCGCAACCGGGGCAGATGGTGCACGCGGTTCCCGGAACAGGTTCCCATGTCCCGCTATGGATTCTTGGTTCGAGCCTCTACGGCGCCCAACTCGCTGCGTTGCTCGGGCTTCCGTACGCCTTCGCATCGCACTTTGCACCCGACGCGCTCCTGCCCGCACTCGAGATCTACCGTGCCGAGTTCCGACCATCTGAGCAGCTCGACCGGCCCTACACCATGGTGGCCGTCAACGTGATCGCTGCAGACGACGAGGACGAAGCGAGGCGCTTGTTCACGTCACCGCAACAGGCGTTCACGAACATGGTTCGCGGCCGACGCGGACAGCTGCAGCCCCCAATCGACGACATCGAGACCTACTGGTCACCACACGAGAAAACCCACGTCACGCGCATGCTGCGTCAGTCGTTCGTCGGCTCGAAGGAGAAGGTGGAGGATGGGCTCCGGCGTCTTGTCGAGGAAACCGGTGCGGATGAGCTGATCGTTGCCGCAGCGATTCATGACCACGCAGCGCGACTCAAATCGTACGAGATGCTCTCCGAGATCCAGCGCACAACGACCTAGCGCATGTAGGCCAGCTCGGCGATGAGGCTGCCCCGTTGGCGGTGACGGATCGACCCGTGCTTGTCAACTGTCGCGCGGCGCGACCGACTACCGGGTTACTTTGGCTGTGATCGTTGCGGACCTGATCCTGCCGCTGACGGTGTCAGTGTGCATCGCCGTGGTCGCAGCGGCCGCAGGGCTGGCGATGGCCGCGAGGTCGCACGGCAAGCGGCTTGCGTCGGAGCGGCTGCTCGCGCGTCACCAGGAGATGTCGCTCGACCTCATTTGCACGGCGTCATTCGACGGGTTCTTCCTCCAGCTCAGCCCCTCCTGGAAGGACGTGCTCGGCTTCGAGCTCGAGGAGCTCCAGAACCGTCCCTTCATCGACTTCATCCACCCCGATGATCTTTCTGCGACCCTCGCCGAGGTCGACAAGCAGACCAAACTTGGTCAACGGGTACTCAACTTCCAGAACCGCTATCGCTGTGCCGACGGCTCGTATCGATGGCTGGAGTGGTCGTCACAACCCGACTACTCGGCGAACCTCCTGTTCGCCGTCGCTCGCGACGTGACAGAGCGTAAGGAGGCGGAGGACATCCTTGCCCGCTATCACGAGGTGCTCGAGGAAACGGTGGCGGCGCGAACGTCCGAGCTCGAGGAAGCCCGCTGGGAGACACTCCGCTGCCTCGCGCTAGCAGCGGAATACCGCGACGATCAGACGTACGAGCACACCCAACGGGTAGGTCGCACCTCGGCGCTCTTGGGAGAAACACTGGGCCTCGACGCGAAGCTCATCGCTCTGCTCCGCCACGCTGCCCCGCTACACGACGTCGGCAAGGTTGGCATGCCCGACTCGATCCTCCTCAAGCCGACGGAGTTGACCCCGGAGGAACTCGAGCTCGTGCGCGAGCACACAACGGCGGGAGCGCGCATCCTCGGCGCGAGCAACTCGGATCTCTTCCTCCTCGCCCAGGAGATCGCTTTGACCCACCATGAGTGGTGGGACGGCAATGGCTACCCGAACAGGCTGGCTGGCGAGCAGATCCCACTCAGCGGCCGCATCGTGGCGGTCGCGGACGTGTTCGACGCACTCACCCACGAGCGCCCTTACAAACGCGCATGGACGGTTGACGACTCGGTCGATGAGATGCACCGACTCTCCGGATTGCAGTTCGATCCGACGGTGCTCGATGCGTTCGCCCAGCTCGACCCCTATCAACTCGCCGAAGTGCCGGCTTCTCACCACGCCAAGCCCCTCCGAGCGGTCATCTAGCCACAACGTGCCAGTGAATGACCTGATGACTCTCGACACACGCAACTCTGCGCTCAGGTCCGAGAACGGTCAGTCCAGGTGAGCCCTGTGTTCGAACCAAGTGAGGAGCTCTTCGAATCGCTCGCGGCACACACACCTGTGGGCTTGTTCGTGTCGGACGAGAACGGCCGGTGCACGTTCGCCAATGCGCGCTGGTGCGAGCTCACCGGACTGTCGTACGAAGCCGCCCTCGGAGACGGATGGATTGCCGCGCTTCACCCCGAGGATCGAGAGCGAGTCCTGACTGAATGGGACGCGGGACTGGTCGCGGGGGTGGATTCCGTTAGCGAGTGCCGCTTCGTCCTTCCCGATGGCACCACAAGGTGGATCCAAGGCTTCAACGCGGTGCGACGAAACAGAAACGGAGAGGTCGTCGGGTGGGTCGGTACCTGCCTTGACCTCACGGAGCGAAAGATCGCTGAGGCGACTGCGACCGAAGCCGGCGAGCGGTTCCGGGTGGCGTTCGACAACGCGCCGATCGGGGTTGCGCTCCTCACCCCCGACGGTCACTGGCTCCAGGTGAACCAAGCGCTCTGCACGCTGCTCAGGTACACCCCGGAGGAGCTCTCCGAGCTCACGTTTGCCGATCTCACTCACCCCGACGATCTCGCTGAGAACCTCGAGCGAAGCCGCAGACAGCTTGAGGGCGGCGATTGGGAGCCTCGGATCGAGAAGCGCTACATCCGGTCGGACGGAGCCGTCGTGTGGGTCGCTCTCACCAATGAGGTCGTTCGAGACCCATCGGGCGAACCGCTCTACTTCGTTGCGCAGATTGAGGACATCACCAAGAGACGAGAGACCGAGAACGCACTTCGCGAGGCAGAAGAGCGCTTCCGACGCGCGTTTGAGGACGGGCCGATCGGCATGGCCCTCGTAGCTCCAGACGGTCGCTTCCTCCGCGTCAACACGACGCTCTGCAGGCTCACCGGGTGGAGCGAGTCGGAGCTGCTCGCCCGTTCCTTCCGAGAGATCACGCACGCCGACGACCTGCTCAGTGGCGCGGACGAGACGAAGCTGCTCCTCGCCGGAGAGATCTCCGCCTTTCAGCTGGAGAAGCGATACCTGCGTCCTGATGACACGATTGTGTGGGCAACACTCTCGGTGTCGCTTGTCCGCGACGCGGCGGGGGAGCCTCTCTATTTCGTCTCCCAGATCGAGGACATCACCGAGCGCAAGCGTGCGCACGACGAGCTGGAGCGACTCGCCAGCGATGACCCCCTCACGGGGCTGCTCAACCGGCGCCGCTTCGATGAGGAGCTCGAGCGCGAGCTCAAGCGGCTCGCTCGCGAGCCCGAGCGGCGCGCGGCACTCCTGGTTCTCGACGTCGATCGATTCAAGCTCGTCAACGACTCCCTCGGGCACCGCGCCGGTGACGACGTTCTGTGCGCGGTTGCCCAGACACTCAGGTGCCGCCTGCGGAGTACCGACGTGATCGCCCGCCTGGGCGGGGACGAGTTTGCCGCGCTCCTCCTCGACCTTGGCGAGGTCGATGACGCTCGGAAGATTGCGTCCGAGCTCGCCGTAGCTATCGGATCGCAGTCGATCCTGACGGGCGGAGACTCCACCGGAGTCACGGTAAGCATCGGCGTCGTTGTGCTCGACCACACGACGCGCGAGCGCGAGATCGACACGCTCGTCACGGCCGACAACGCGATGTACCGCGCCAAACGCGCGGGTCGCAACCGCATCTCTCTCGCAGCCTGACGTTGCCGAACCGATCGCGCACGGAACCAACGATGCTGGCGCGGCCGTTCGTTCGCTAGCTGCTCGCAGCCGGATCAGCCGCGAGCGGATCAAACGTCATCGGCGCGCTTTCCTCGTCGAGCATTGGGCTCGAAAGCACGAAGTCGGCGGTTGCGCGGTTGCATGCCATCGGGACGTTGTAGACCACGGCGATCCGAAGAAGCGCTTTGACATCGACATCGTGTGGGTGGGGCTCGAGCGGATCCCAGAAGAAGATGACGAAGTCGATGCGTCCTTCCGCGATCGCGGCGCCGATCTGCTGATCACCACCAAGTGGCCCGCTCAGGAAGCGATGCACCTCGAGACCGAGCTGCTCAGCCAGCAAGGTGCCTGTCGTCCCGGTCGCGTGGAGAACGTGCCGCGCGAGCGTCCCACGGTTGTAGCGTGCCCAATCGAGCAAGTCGGCCTTGCGATTGTCATGCGCGATCAGCGCAATCTGCTTGGGCCGTGGGATGGGCGGGACGACGGTCATACTCGGTCTCCCTAGCGTGCCTTTCGGAGCCGGTCGATTTTGACGTGCAGCTCTCGCCGTCGCTCGGACACATCGCGCTCTTGCTGCACCAGCTCCGCGAGCAGTTGTGCAGCCTCCGGCTCGTGCGCTCCCGTGCCGCGAAGGTACTCGATGCGCTGGTGCAGCTGTCGGCGTTGACGAGAGAGCATCCGGCCGTCTTGCTCAAGCTGAACAAGCAGCGCGTCAAAATCACCAGGACTTTCGATGTCCCCAGAGTACCCGCAGCGGGAGCGACCCGACCTGTCGACTTGGACGCCACCCGCGGCCAGCGGCCCTCAGTCAGCGATCACCGCCTCAATCGCCGGGCTCTCACATACTTCAGTATGTAAAGTCACTTCACTTCCTGAAGTAATGATTTACCGACAACGAAAGTGGGCCGTATGTCAGTTCTCAACGAGGTCATCGCCGCGAACGGCGCCTACGCGACCGCCTTCGGCGACAAGGGCGAGCTTGCTCTCCCACCTGCACGCCGCTTCGCGATTCTCACCTGCATGGATGCGCGCCTCGACCCCGCGAAGTATGCGGGTCTCAGCGAAGGCGACGCGCACGTCATCCGCAATGCCGGTGGACGGGCCAGCGACGACGCGATCCGGTCGCTCGTCATTTCGTACAAGCTGCTCGGGACCCAGGAGTGGTTCGTGATCCATCACACGAACTGCGGCATGGAGTTCTTCACGGACGAGAAGATGGGTGACCTTCTCGCGAGCAGCCTCGAGACCGCGGAACTGCGCGCGGACGGATTCCACGACATCGGGACCGGGCCGGGCTCAGAAGCAGGTCGCTCGATCAAATGGCTGACGATCGCCGACCAGGCCGCGAGCGTTGTCGAGGACGTCAGCCGTATCCGAAATCACCCTCTCGTCCCAGCCGGAATCCCTGTCTACGGCTACATCTACGACGTCCGCACGGGCGAGCTCGTGGAGGTTCCCGAGGCCACCACGGCGGGTGCACCCAGCTAGCGGGATGTCCGCGCAAGACGTGTCCCGGTGCCAGGCACTGGGACACGTCCCGCGCGGACACTCGGGGGGATCGGGGCAAGGTTTTCTCACGGCTTGCGGCTCCTCGTGCGCCGCACGACGACGTCTCGTGCCTGGCACCGTGCGTCCACCGGCCCGCGGAGAATCGACACTCACCTCCTGCGCGAATGCCGATCTATGGCTACATCTATGGCGTAGGCACAGGTCAGAGTGGGTCGCAGGGTCGAGATTTCCGAGGCGGCCGTGGCAGGTACACCAAGCTAGGCGGGAGGTCGAACGATGACAGGCGATGGTAGGAGACGGATCGATCTGAGTCACACGATCGAGGATGGGATGACCACCTACCCAGGCCTTCCTGTCCCGATCGTCTGCGACTACTTGAGCCGAGAGCGCAGCCGGACGATCTACGCACCGGGAACCGAGTTCCAGATCGGTGTCGTAACGCTGTGTTCCAACACCGGGACGTACGTCGACAGCCCGTTCCATCGCTATCCCGACGGGATCGACCTCGCCGAGCTCCCACTCGACCGGCTCGCCGACCTCGATGCCGTGATCATCGATGCGAGCGATGGCCGCCAGTCGATCGGGGTAGATGCCTTCGCTGGAAAGGACGTTGCCGGCAAGGCGGTGCTCGTGCGCACCGACTGGCACCGTCACTGGCGCACACCGGCGTACATGACAGGGCACCCGTTCATGGACGAAGAGGCGGCCACGTTCCTCGTCGCCGAGGGTGCGACGCTCGTGGGCATCGACTCGCTCAACATCGATGACACGCGGAGTGGCGCGCGGCCCGTCCACTCCACACTCCTGGCCGCCGGGATCCCGATCTGCGAGCACCTGGCCGACCTTGCGCCGCTTCCCCTTGACGGCTTCCGCTTCAGCGCAGTTCCTGCGCCGATCAAGGGAATGGGCACGTTCCCTGTTCGGGCCTACGCGACGATCGACACCCTTTGACACGCAACGCTCGCGGCGTCACGTGACACGGCTACGCGTTGCAGTTCTGGCGCCAATCTCGTGGCGCGTACCGCCCCGCCACTACGGGCCGTGGGAGCAGTTCGCGTCGCTTCTCACCGAGGGGCTGGTCGCAAATGGTGTCGACGTGACGCTCTTTGCAACCGCCGACTCCGTGACCTCCGGCAAGCTCGCCTCCGTCATCGAGTGCGGGTACTCGGAGGACCCGAACGTTGAGCCAAAGGTCGCGGAGTGCCTCCACATCGCGCACGCATTTGAGCGCGCTGCCGAGTTCGATCTGATCCACAACGGCTTCGATTTCCTCCCGCTCACCTACAGCGGGCTTGTCGACACGCCTGTGTTGACAACCGTTCACGGGTTCTCGTCGGAGCGGATTCTGCAGGTCTATCAGCGGTACAACAGCACGACTGCATACGTCGCGATCAGCGACGCCGATCGGCACCCGAGCCTCGACTACGTCGCGACAATCCACCACGGCATCGACACCGACGCATTCGGGTTGCATCCGTCACCCGGCCGCTACCTGCTGTTCTTCGGGAGAATCCATCCGGACAAGGGAACCGCGGAGGCCATAGACGTCGCACTCGCGTCGGGGATACCGCTCGTGATCGCCGGGATTATTCAGGATCAGCGGTACTTCGACGAGCTTGTCGAGCCTCGGGTCGACGGTGAGCAGGTGTCGTACGTCGGCCCAGTGAGTGGCGATCAGCGGTCGGAGCTCCTCGGTGGCGCGCACGCGCTCCTGCATCTGATCGGATTCGACGAACCGTTCGGCTACAGCGTTGTCGAGGCCATGGCGTGCGGAACGCCGGTGATCGCGTTCAAACGCGGCTCGATGGGAGAGCTCATCGAGGAAGCAGTGACCGGCTTCCTCGTCACGGACGTCGCTGGTGCGATTGCCGCCGTGGGCCAGATTGCGCCACTCGATCGAGTGGCGATTCGCGACCAGACGGTCGCCCGCTTTGGCGTAGCTCGCATGGTTGCGGGGTATCTCGACGCGTACGCGACTGTCGTCGGTTTGTAAACGTTCTGGTCTCCGACTGCCTCAACTGGCATGGTGTGTACCGAAGGTTGATCGGTACCCAGGCCTGCAGGTGAAGCCGCCAAGCGGCAGTCGGGAGAGACAACATGAAGGGTTCAGAGAAACCGAAGAAAGCAGGCAAGAAGCCTGCGCAGAAGAGCCTCAAGGAGAAGCGGACCGAGAAGCGGGCGGCGGCGAAGCAGTCTCGATCGATGGACGTCTGATCCGGAGAGAAGGCAGCCGGCCTCAGCCTCTAAGAGTGCGAGGCCGGCTCCGCAGCTCCGGGACTCGGCACACCGACAGCTAAAGTGGAAGCAGCCCGGCATGCTGCAGGCGGAAAGCGCCAGTACGCCGGGTATCCATCGGCCACCAGGTCGGTAACTACCGAAAGGGGCGCACGAACACCGTGCGAACCGCCATCTTTTCAACGTACCCGCCGCGTGCGTGCGGGATTGGAACGTTTGCCTTCGACCTCCGAACGTCGCTGCTTGGCGTGCCCGGTGTGAAGAGCGTCGGCGCCATAGCGATCGTTGACGAAGCGTCAAGCCCGCAACGACCCGAGGTCATGGCGACCGTCTCGCAGGCCACTCGCGGTGACTATGTCCGAGCTGCAAGGCTCCTCGATCGCCTCGATGTCGACGTGGTCCTGCTCCAGCACGAGTACGGGATCTTCGGAGGTGCAGACGGTGAATACGTCCTCTCGTTCGCCCAGGAGCTCACCCGACCACTCGTTCTCACTCTGCACACCGTGTTGTCGCAGCCGAGCGACCACCAACGCCGCGTGCTCACAGCCCTTTGTGAGGAGGCCGAGCGCGTCATCGTGATGACGGAGACAGCCGAGCGCCTGCTGGTGGAGATGGGCACCTGCGCGCCGGACAAGATCCGCATAGTCCAACACGGAGCTCCGGTTGTGCTGGGTCGGCGATCCGGGAACGGACACACGCCGTCCCGCGGGCTCGAGCGGCTCCGGTCGCGGTTCGTCCTGTCGACGTTCGGGCTCATTTCCCCCGGCAAGGGTCTTGAGACTGCGATCGCGGCGCTTCCGGCGATCGTCGAGCGCCACCCTGACGTGCTCTATGTGATCGCCGGTCGAACACATCCGGAGGTGGCGCGGCGCCACGGGGAGCACTACCGGCTCCTGCTTGAGCGTCGCGCCGTCGACCTCGGAGTTACGGATCACGTCGAGTTTGACGATCGCTTTCTCTCCGCAAACGAGCTCGCCGACCTCCTCCATGCGACGGACGTCTTCGTCACCCCCTACCGCAACCCGGAGCAGATTGCCTCAGGCGCGTTGACCTTCGCGATCGCCGCTGGGTGCGCGGCCGTCTCGACCCCGTACCTGTACGCCCAGGACATTCTTGCCACGGGAGCTGGCAAGCTCGTCCCGTTCGAGGATCCTGAGGCAATCGCAGAGGCGATCTGCGAGTTCATCGAGGATCCTGACTCGCTTCAGGCAGCACGTGCAGAGGCGACCCGGATCGGCGCGAGTCTTGCGTGGCCGTCGGTTGCGGCCGCGACAGACATCGTCCTGCGCGAAGCGGCGGTCGCACAGCCTCGCCGCGAGCCGATCCCGATAGTCGAACTCGAGCTCACGTCGGTTCGCACAGACCACCTTCGGACGATGGTCGACGACGTCGGGATCATCCAGCACGCGAATGGCGTCATTCCAAACTGGGAGACGGGGTACTGCGTCGATGACGTCGCCCGGCTCGCGGTCGTTGCGCTCGAGCTCACCGGACGCACGCCGAGCCGCGAATGGACACCTGTCCTCCATCGCTCGATTGCCTTTCTTCAGTTCGCGACTGGACCTGTGGGCTCGGGGATGCGGAACTTCATGGGCTATGACAGGCGTTGGCTCGACAAGCCGCACCTTGGCGATCACGTTGGTCGAACCGTCTGGGCGCTCGGCGAGATTCTCTCGACCGCCTGGATTCCGGCGCTTTCCGGGCCATCGCAGCGCCTGCTCGACGCGCTCGTGCCCTCGCTTGGAGGCGACGTCTCGCTTCGCACCGCCGCGTACTCCGTGCTTGGACTTGGGCGCCTCGATCCGGATCGGCTTGATCGGGAGGCACGGCTCCTCCTCGAGCGACTTGTCGACCAGTTGGCCACCGCCTACCGTGGCTCATCCTCCGGAGCATGGCTGTGGTTCGAGGATCGGTTGACCTACGACAACGCACGACTCCCCCAGGCGCTCATCGTGGGTGCATCTGCGCTCCGACGGCCCGACGATGTTGCGCTCGGCCTGGAGGCACTCGCCTGGTTCGGCGACGAGTGCGGCCTCGACGCTGGCGTTCTCCGACTTCCGGGGCACCAGGGACGGGGACGTGACGAGGCCGCGCCAGGCGCCGGCGACGAACAGCCGATCGATGCAGCGGCGCTCGTCGAGGCAGAGCTTTCGGCCCTCGTAGTCACGGGCGACGTCGAGCATGGAGCGCGTGCCCGGAGTGCATTCGACTGGTTCCTTGGTCGGAATCGCCTCGACCGACCGCTCTACGACTTCGCCACCGGAGGCTGCAGCGACGGTCTTGGTGAGGACGACCTGAACGCGAACGAGGGAGCTGAATCGACGCTGGCGTTCCATCGAGCTCAGCTGCTCCTCGACGCCGCGGCTCTTCCCGCCGCGGCGCGGCGACGCAAGGCGCGCGTGAAAGTCGCGTGACAGTTCCGACGGAGCTCTTCCAGCGCCACCCGTCGAACCCGATCCTCACCCCAGCCGACTGGCCAACGGCGGTCAACGCGGTGTTCAACCCCGCCGCTGCGATCGTCGACGAGCAGACGGTGCTCCTCGTCCGCGTTGAGGATCGTCGCGGAGTCTCGCACCTTCACGTAGCGCGGTCCGCCGACGGATACGAGGGTTGGACGGTCGACGCCGAACCGCTCCTCTCTCCCGTCGAGGGAGTTGAGACAGAGCAGTGGGGATTCGAGGATCCACGCACGGTGTGGGTGCAGGAGCTGAACTGCTGGGTGATCACGTGCACCGCCTACGGGCCGATGGGGCCGGCGGTGTACCTCGCAAAGACGACCGACTTCAAGTCGGTCGAACGCGTCGGGATCATCTGCCAGCCGGAGGATAAGAACGCAGCGCTCCTCTCCGAGCGGGTCGGTGGCCAATGGATTCTCTTCCACCGACCGATGACTGCATTCGGCGGGGCCCGCGGCGAGATCGTGCTGTCCCGCTCGGACGACCTCGCGAATTGGAGTACGCCCGAGCAGGTCATGCAGCCTCGCCATGGAAGCTGGTGGGACTCGCTCCGGATCGGCATCGGCCCTCCACCGCTTCGTACCGACCACGGTTGGCTGGTCATCTACCACGGTGTCAAGGAGACGGTCGCCGGGTGCATTTACCGCGTCGGTCTCGCCCTCACCGCCCTGGATGACCCGGCTCGCGTGCTGCACCGGGCACCGGAATGGGTCATCTCACCAACCGCGCCCTACGAGCGGCAAGGTGACATTCCGAACGCCGTGTTCCCGTGCGGGCTCATTCA
>JANNQQ010000054.1:0-15945 GCA_031400835.1 Actinomycetes bacterium
TCGGAGGTGGCGCTGATGCTTCCATGGCGCCTAAGAAACTCCTCGAGCGTCGCCAGCAGATGCGTCTGTCTAGCCGCGTCGTAGGCTGCGAGTCTGGCGACCGCCCCAACGGTGACATCTCGTGGAGTCGCCTCCTCCGCGATCCGCAAGAGGTACTTGTACGCCCCAAGCGCCTCGTACTCGACGACCGGACCATCGACCTCAGGGGCGGCGGCTCCCGCAAGGGCGTGTCGTGCCTCCTCGAACGCGGCCGGGTACGCGTCTACCGCAACACACCCTCCCGAGAGACCCGCCACGATCCCTGGGCGACTCCCGAGAAGTCCAAGTAGCGTCTTTACAACCGAGCGTGTCCCGCTGCGTCCGATGCGGATCAGACCGAGGAGCTGGTCATCGCGGCGGTCAAGCAGCGCGCCGGGGAGCGCCGCACGAATCGCCCGCTCATCGTCGTCGTCAACGGGGCGCACGGCAAGAACGACATGTGACTCACCGAGGTTGCATCCGAGCCGAACGGCTCGACCCTCGACCTTCCCGGCGGTGGCACCCCGGGCGAGCTCGTCGAGAAAGTCCTTCGTCAGGTTCCGCTCGGTAAGCCGCTCGATGAGCCTCACCTTGCGAATCCCTACCGCCAGCTGACCGGCGAGCGCCCTGGCGAGACCTTCGCTCGTCGTCCCGACCGCGACGACGAGCCCGACGAGCTCGTTCTCGGCGACGAGCGGTACAGACAGCCTCCCGCGTCGGATACGAAGCTCCGATCCAAGCCCCGCCAGCCCGAGACGCTCGGGCGCCGCGGCTGACCTTGGCGACGTCACGCGCAGGAGCAGCTCGTCACCACCTGGCTCGATCAGGTAGACGTGACACGCACTCGCGCCGAGCAATGTTCGTGCTCCGTCAGCGGCAGCGGGTAGGAGCTGTTCAAGGGTGTCCGCACCAGCGATCGCCTCTGCGAGGCGGGTGAGGGCCTCAAGCTCAACGACACGAGCGCGCGTGCCCTCGTAGAGGCGCGCGTTCTCGATCGCACCCGCGACGAGCGCGCCCGCAGACACGAGAAAGTCGATCTCCTCGCGTGTGAGGTCCCGCGGCGCCTCGCTGTGCGCTGAGATCACGCCGATAACGACGCCCTCCTTGTCAAGGAGTGGAACCGAGACGAGCGACTGAAACCGTTCCTCCTCGAGCTCGGGAAAGACCTTGACGCGTGGATCTGAGAGCAGGCCTTCGGTCACGATTGCAGGAGCACGTTGCTCGACCGCCCAACCAGCAAGGCCCTCTCCTTTCTCCATCG
Source organism: Actinomycetes bacterium (assembly GCA_031400835.1). Classification (GTDB taxonomy): domain Bacteria; phylum Actinomycetota; class Thermoleophilia; order Gaiellales; family Gaiellaceae; genus Gaiella. The sequence goes on from JANNQQ010000054.1 coordinate 1,280, forward strand.
TGATCTCGCCAACGAGATGCTCGAACGGCGAGGACGCAGCTCTCAGTACGAGCCGCTCATCCGGCTGCTCGACGAGGTAGACGAAGCACGCATGCACCGCGCTCGCCTCGGTGAGGAGACGGACGACGGCGCGAAGCACCTCATCGAGCTCAAGCGAGGAGGCGACGGTCGAGATGATCTGCGACAGAAAATCTCCGTGGACGCGAGCGCTCATGCTGACGAGCGTACGGAGCCGGGCGAGCGTAGTCCAGTGTCACGACCGAGCACGATGAGACCGGCCGCGGCGATCGCAAGCGCCGCGAGCCCGCACATCGCCACGCCACGCCAACCCGCTGCCTCCCATGCGAGCCCGGGAAGGTATGCCCCTAGGGCACCCGAGCCGTAGTACAGGCTGAAGTAGAAGGCGCTCGCTGCTCCCCGGTCGGTGCGCGAGACATCACCGACCCCGAGCTGCGCGGCGGTATATCCCGTGAAGGTCGCGACCGCAACGCACCCAAGCCCAACGATGATCGCCGGGAGCGAGGACGGAAGCGTGAGGACGACACCAACGGTGGACACAACGACCGCGCCAGCGGCAAGACGAAGCCAGCCATAGCGCTCGGCGAGTCGGCCGGCGAGAGGCCCGGTGGCGCCTGTCACCCACAGCAGAAACACAAGACTCGCGACGGAGAGCGAGAGGTCGAATGGTGGCTCCTCAAGCCGATACACGACGTACGTGAACGTGCCAACGAACGCAAAGAACAGTGCGCTTCCGACGGTCGTCACCGCAACGAGTGGCAGTGACACGATGTGTCGCAGAGGCCGCGTGCTCCGGACTGGCACGCCCGTCTCATCGAGCCCGCCGCGCATTGCCAAGGCGGCCGCAAGCGGAAGCGCGGCCAGTCCGGCACTCGCCGCGCGCCAACCAACGACGCCCGTTGCGAGGGCCACACCGACGCGTCCCACCAGGCCGCCGAAGACGAGCGCTGCGACGTACCACCCCATCACCCGCTGCCCGACGCGTGGCACGAGCACCTCAACGACGTAGGGGGCTCCGACGACGAGCAGACCCGGCATGCAGAGCCCCTGAAGCGCGCGACAGACGAGAAGAAGCGAGAAGGTCGGAGCAAGCGCTACGCCAAGCGTCGGTGCAACCAGAAGCCAGCTGGCGAGACGAATCGCACGCGGTCGGCCGATCCGATCGGAAAGTGGCCCCCAGAGCCATGCCCCAAGTGCAACCGCGAGGACAGCCGTAGAGACGGATAGCCCGGCTCGTGACGGTCCGATATCGAACTCGCGCGACAGCTCCGGCAGGATCGCCTGCGTCGAGTACATCGTCGCGAACATCCCCGCTGCGCCGAGGAGGAAGCCCGTGATGCCCGGTTGCGCCGTGCCGGTCACAGGCTGTCGCACGCGCGTCGTTCTAGGTGATTGATTCCGAATTGGCGTGCTGTCGGGGAGTGGCTGTACCAAGCAGCGTGGTCGGCTCGATCGACAGGAAGGCTGGTACAGCCTTGGTGTTGATCGAGACGGCCGCGATGCGCCGTGTGCAGGCGCTCATCCGGCAGTGCGTGAATTCGGAATCAATCATTTAGTGGCGCGCGACCGCACCGAGGTGGCGCTCGTACGCGCCGGACTCGACGATCTCGCAGATCTGCGAGATCACGAACCGCAATTCGTCGTCGCTGGTGAAGTAGTGCGGCCCAAGCCGGATGCCGGCGTCCGGCCGGAAGTCGCAAAGGATCTGCCGCTCGGAAAGCTCGCTGTGCACTGCGGGAAACTCGTTGACGAAAACGGTCACGGTCCCGCCCCGACGCTTGGCGTCGCGGGGACTTCGCACCTCCAACCCGGCCTGATCTGCAAGGTCGATCAGGAGCTGCGTCTGTCGCAGAGAGTTCTCGCGAATCCTGTCGACACCGATCTCCTCGATGAGGTCGTATCCCGCCGTCGCGGCGTAGTGCGCGGGAACGTTCGGCGTCCCCGTAAGGAACCGCGCGGCGCCGTGTGCGTAGCGCATCTCCTCCTCGAAGCCGAAGGGCGACTCGTGCGCCTGCCAACCGGTGAAGCGCGGGGTGAGACGCTCCGAGAGATCGGGACGTACGTAGAGCCAGCCGTTCCCCGGCCCGCCGCAGAGCCACTTCACGGAGCCACCGACGGCGAAGTCAACGTCAAGCGCCGCTACGTCCACGGGGACGATCCCAGCCGACTGGTAGCAGTCGAGAATCACGTGGGCTCCGACCTCGTGTGCACGCCGGACGATCGGCTCGACGTCTTGAATCGCCGCGGTCTTGAAGAGGACATGGCTGATCGGCACGAGCAGCGTCCGTTCGTCAATCGCGTCGAGAATTTCCTGGTCGTCCTCGCAGACGACGACCTCGAGATCTGGCTGCGCTTGATACAGGTAGCGCACCGAGGGGAAGTTCTCTCGCTCGTACACAACCCTGTTTCTCGCGGGGTCGATCGGGAAGAACGCCGAGAGCACTACGGCCTCGGCGACGGCGACGTTCTGGTGCATCACGGTCGAACCAGGAGGCGCCCCGATGATCCTTCCCACCTGGTCACCAACCACCATGGGCGTCGTCCACCACCCCTCACCCCAGGCGCGGACTCCCCGCTCGCTCCACATCCGTGCGTACTCTGCGAGGCGTTCCGCCGCCTTCCGCGGCATCGCCGCGAGCGAGTGGTTGATCAGATACGTCGTGTGACCCAGGATCGGGAACTCACCTCGGTATTCGACCAACTCACGCACGTGATCGGCCTTCGTCGGCCGCGGTAGCAACCGGCGGTGGAAACCCCTCGCGAAACGTAAACGCCGTCTGCGTCGGCCCATGCTCTCGAAGGTGCCCAAGGCGGTCAGTTGCCTCGGCGACCGTGGGAGTCTCGCCAGCCGGAAGCCACCATAGGGCAACCGAGGCCTCCTGGTGACGCTCAAACCACTCGCGCCGGCCGCGCATCACCGCGCGATGGCGTGGATCGCCGTACGCGAACGCCTCAAGCGCCTCCACCGATGTCCAGACCGTGAGGTTCACGATGATCAGCGGATCGTCGAAGGCCTTGATCGAGGTCGCGTTGCCTTCGGTGGTCATGAGTCGCCAGACGAATCCCGGTGCTGCCTCAGCAATTGCATTCACGGGATCGAGCTCGGACACGAACCCCTTGAGCCGCGGCGAATCGATCGGCTCGAGCAGCCTTGAGACATTCACCTGTGCGAGGTGCCAGCGCGTCGTGTCCATGACGTAGAGCCTGCCAGATAGTGAGACCTACCGATGCGGCAGAGCGCCTCCCGCTAGGACGTCTAGCGGGCTCGCCGGAGCTCGCCCGTCGGCGCGATACGAACGCCACGCCTACCGAAGTCCTGCCTCGAGAGTGTTCGCACCATGCCGTGCGCTGCTTCCGACGGATCCAGAGCAGGGACACCCGCCCCAGCCAGGCGCGTCGGTACGAGGGTGCCTGACTCGAAAGTCCCGTCCCCCCGTAGCGTGACTCGCAGGATCCCGCTGACCGACAGAGCGCCGCCGAGTGAAAAGACGTTGTACCCACCGAAGTTGCCCATCGAGTACGCAATCAGCCGACCGCGGCGCCACTCCATTCCACGGAGCACGTGCGGCCCGTGTCCAACCACGAGGTCAGCACCCGCATCGACCACCGCATGAGAGAACGCAATGACATTCCCGCGATTCTCCCCGAGGTAGAACTCCGTGCCCCGCGTAACGTGCTGCCGATCAGTCCCTTCGGCCCCGGCGTGCATGGTGACGATCACCACGTCGGCCGCGCGGGCCGCCTTCCGCACGAGACGTGCGGCGCCAGCGATATCGATCAGCGAGGCGGCCCACGGGTACGAAGCGAACCCAACGACGGCTACGCGGACCTCACCCACCTTGGCGTAGGCAATCTCCCCGGGCCTTCCGGTGTAGGCAAGTCCTGCTGAGTCAAGTGCAGCGATCGTCTGTCGCTGGCCACTGGCGCCGAAGTCGTACGCATGATTGTTCGCAAGATTCATGACGGTGTACCCGGCGCGCTTGAGCCACTTCGCGTACGTCGGTGGCGTCTGGAATGCAAAGCAGTTCGTGCTCGCTGGCCCGCACTTGGACACCCCACCAACCGAAAGCGTCCCTTCGAGGTTCCCTATCACCACGTCACCGGCAAGATCCGCCTGAACGCCCGTGAAGAACGAGCGACCGCCGTCGGAGGGAAGATCTGGGGTCGACCCCATCACGATGTCGCCTGTCACCGCCACGGTGACGATTCCCGAGGGAGCACGCGGAGCCGGTACGACAGGCAAATCCGCTGTCGTCGAGCTCGTCGCCGCGGGTGGCGCGGCAACCGCCGCCGTTGTGAGCTCGGAGCGCGGGCCTGCATCGACCAGGTACGACGCTAGGAGCCCGACGCCCGCAACGACGGCACCTGCACGAAGAACGAGCGCGAGTGTTCTCATGTCGCTGGAGCTCGCTGTGATCGCCCCTCGGCGATCGCCATGGTCAGTCGCGGTTGCCGAGGAAAATCAGCGCGTAGTACGCGAGCTGAGAAAGGGCGGCAAGGGCAGCAGCGACGTACGTCATCGCGGCAGCGCTCAACACCTTCTGTGCGCCGCCGCTTTCGGACGCGGTTACCAACCCGAGGCTCTTGATCTGCTCAAGCGCCCGCTTGGACGCGTCGAACTCGACCGGCAGCGTGACGAGCTGGAAGACCACGACGATTGCAAAGAGCACGATCCCGACCTGAACCAGACCGATGGCACCCAGGAGCGCACCACCCATCAGGAGAAAGATCCAGGATCGCGAGGCGAACGAGACAGCGGGGAACATGGCCGATCGGAGGCGGAACATGCTGTAGCTCACCTCGTGCTGGATCGCGTGCCCGACCTCATGGGCAGCGATCGCTGTCGAGGCGACCGCAGTGCCATTGTGCACCGGCTCAGAGAGGTGGATCGAGCGCTTTCGCGGGTCGTAGTGATCCGATAGCGGACCACCGGGCGAGATATCAACAGGTACGGCCTGGAGCCCGTTGCGATCGAGGATCTCTCGGGCAACCTGAGCGCCGGTCTTCCCGCTCATCACGGGGACCTGCAGCTGTGAGGCGACGGTTCGTTTGAGCCTGGCCTGGATGACGAACCCCAGGATCATCGGCGGAATCAGGAACGCGATGTATAGAGCCAAACCATTCATGGAGGAAATCGTAGCAATCCACGACCTCCCGACCTCGCAGTCAGGAACCTGGCGCGATCGAACCGCTGGCCTGCGGTCACAACCACTCAAATGAGTGACGAGCGCTCAAGCACCGCGCCGGGAAGCTCGATGCCATCCCTGTCGGGCGGTCTTGGCGACCGGCGACCATTGACATGCGAGCTTCCCTGCCAACCCAACTGCCTCTTCGACTGGCGATCGCGCTGGCGCTCGCAGCATGGGTGCTCACCATCTCGGGCGCACCCGCCGCAGTTCTTGCCAACTGCTCACCTGAAGGGAGTTGGGGCACGAACCGCCCAGATCTCGCGTCGCAGGTCGTCGAGCTGGTCAATCAGCACCGCGCGACCAAGGGTCTCGGCGCTCTCTCGGTCTCGTCGCCGCTCCAGGCCTCGTCGACCTGGAAGTCATTGCATCTGGCGCACTACGGCTACTTCGCCCATGACGACCCAGCGCCGCCCGTCGCACGGAGCGCGAGCACCCGCGCAGGCGACTGCGGGTATTCGGGCTCGCGCTGGGGTGAGAACATCGCCTACGGCTACAGCAGTCCGCAGGCGGTGATGGGCGGGTGGCTCGGCTCGTCAGGACATCGCGCCAACATCGAGAACGGCAGCTTCACGACGATCGGGGTCGGGGTCGCGACAAACGGCGGCGGGACGCTCTACTGGACGCAGAACTTCGGGGATGACGCCGCGTCTTCGCCGACGCCACCTCCACCGCCGGCCTCGCCGCCGCCTCCGCCCGCGTCACCCGCTCCGCCACCTCCACCGGCCTCGCCGACGCCTCCGCCCGCTACGCCGACTCCACCACCTCCGGGTGCCACACCGCCCCGAGAGGCCGGGGCGGTCGGAGCTCTTGGGGTCAAAGCAGGAGCCCCACGTGTAGGCCGACGCTTTGACGCAGCAGTCGCATTCGTCTGGCTCGACAGCGGCAAGCGACTCACTGCCGGCGACGTTCGTTGCTACGCCGACATATCCGGCAAGCGCATGCGGGTGGTCGTCAACACCTATCGAGACGGGATGGCGCGTTGCGCGTGGCGCGTGCCCGCTGGCGCGGCGGGCAAGAAACTCACGGGCGTGATCGCGCTACAGCTCGGCTCAACGGCAGCGCTGCGACGCTTCGCGAGAACGGTGACACGACCGTCGTAGATCCACCCGTTAGGCGATGACGCCCGTCGCTGTGCACACGAGAACCAGAGCTCCTAGGGCGACCCGGTACACGACGAAGACGCGGGTCGAGTTGGTAGACAGAAAGCGTAGGAGACCCGCGATCGACGCGTAGCCGACCACGAACGCGAGGACGGTCGCGACAATGAGCGCGGTCCAACCCGACTCCCCTTCGGCGGACGAGATCGACCCCAGCTCCAGGAGCCCGCTAAGCACGACGGCCGGGATGGAGAGGAGAAACGAGAAGCGCGCGGCCGCCTCGCGCTCGAAGCCGAGAAAGAGCCCGGCGGTGATCGTCGCGCCTGACCGCGAGACGCCGGGGACGAGCGCCGCCGCCTGCGCAAGACCGATGGCGATCCCGTCGCGGAGCCGGATCGACTCCGGTCCCCGCGACCTTGTGCCCACCCGCTCGGCCAGCAGCAGGACGAGACCGAGCGCGATCAATGTGGAGCCGATCAAGTACAGGCTCCGGGCGCCCGTCTCGATCTGATGCCTGAATGCAAGCCCAAAGAGGCCGATCGGAATCGTGCCAAGAAGAATGATCCATCCCAGCCGTGCATCGGGCTCCCGTCGCCGCTCCGGCCGAAGGACACTGGCGCCCCAGGCAACCACGATCCGGGCCAGATCACTTCTGAAGTAGAGAAGCACTGCGGCGATCGTCCCGAGCTGGGTCACGGCGGTGAATGCAGCCCCCGGATCCTCCCAACCCACGAATGCAGGAATGATTCGGAGGTGCGCGGTGCTCGAGATCGGGAGGAACTCGGTCAGCCCCTGAACGATGCCAAGGACGATCGCTTCAAGGATGCCCACGGCCGCGGAGTATGCCCGCACGGAACCGCTCCCCGGAGGACGGCCCTCAACGGGCGTTCATCATCAGTGCGTCGCGAGATGCTCCTGGACGAGCCTCTCCGTGTCGGCAGCTACGCGCGGGTGCCCGGTTATGGCCTCCAGGAATTCGTCCTTCCCTAGCGAGTACAGGGAGCAGTCCGTCAACGCGGTCACGGTCGCTGTGCGCGGCACCTCGCGCATCAATGCAATCTCACCGAAGGCTTGGCCGCGCCCAAGCTCGGCGAGCACCCGTCCGTCGCGGCGCACCTCGAGCCGTCCATCCGCGATTGCGTACCACCGATCGCCGGACGCGCCTTGCTCGACGATTGCCACACCCGCAGCAACCTCGACGGATACAAGACCGCGCGCGACGCTCTCGAGGGTGTGAGCTCGGAGTGGCGCAAAGAGCGGTATGGATCGTAGAAGGCCGATCTCGACCACCGGGATATCGGCCTTGCGGTCGATCTCGCGGAGATGCCCGCCCGCGAGAAGCGCCCCGAGCGGCAGGATTGCCGCCACACCGACGAGCGCCGCGGTGGTGCCCCCGAGTGCAACAAGGACAGGTACCAGCAAAGACCCAAGCGCCAGCCCCGCCATCGAGAGCCCCTCGAGCAACCCGAACACGCGAGCCAGCAGATCGCTTGGCGCCGACCGCTGGAGAAGCGTCCGCCCGGCGACATCGGCGAGCGTTCGCCCAACGCCCGCCGCGGCAAGCAGGAGGAGGGCTGCGGCCTTCGTCGGCGCGATCGCCAGAATCAGTAGCGAGGTCGCCCAGATGCCGAGTCCGAAGGTGAGAGGAGTGATGAGACGGCGACGACCGACGAGCGCCACGGTCGCAGCAATCCCGATAGCACCGCCCGCACCAAAAGCCGCATTGAGGTATCCCGCCCAGGCGTCTCCGGCATCGAGCGCACCGATGGCCAGCTCGGCGTACAGGACGTCGAGAGCGCCGATGCCGACAAACTGCACACCCAGAAGGAGGACGAGGATCCGAGGTTCCCGCTCTCGGCGCAGCAAGCCAATGCCTGCGGCGAGCTCCGTGAACGCGCCTGCCGTCTCACGTTCACCGCTCGGACGCGGGCCGGGCACGCCAAGCACCAGTGCGAACGCGATGAGCGCGACGAAGCCGAAGACGAGGAATGCGGTACCTGCCCCGTAGACGCCGAGGAGGACGCCGGCGACGGCGGGTGCGACGAGCACGGTGACACTCTCGACCCAGCCCGAGACGACATTTGCGGCAGTGAGCTCCTGCGCCGATCGCGCGAGCATCGGCACGAGCGCGGACTGCGCAGGACGCGAGAGGGTCATCGCTACCGACGCCGTCCCGCCTACGACATACACGAACAGTGGCTCAGCGTCGGCGAAGAGTGCAGCCGCCGTCGCAAGGACGGTCATTCCCTGCACGAGGTAGCCGAACGCGAGTACCCGCCCAGGCCGGTACCGGTCGCCTAACACCGAAGCGACAGGCGCGAACAACGCCGCCGGCACCAGCTGTGCGAACGCGACGACCCCAGCTGTCGTTGCGCCGCCCTGGTCGTAGGCGTACACGATCATGGTGATCCATGTGCCCCACTCGAGCGCGTTGAAGCCCGCGAAACCGAGCATCACCGCACGGAGCTCGCGGTTGGAGAAGACAGTCCCGATCACCGACGGGATCCGCCGGAGGTAGGCCGCAATCTGTCCGAGTCTGGAGATCACCGCGGGATCATCTCAGGTCAGGGCGCCTTGGCCGAGCGAGCTGCCTCGAGCTAGGACACGTGCAGGCTTGGCGCAGCAGGGGGTGATGGTTCACGTACGTTTGCTGGCGGTGTCCACAACACTCTTCTCCCCGTTCACGCAACGCTCGGTGACCCTTCGTAACCGGATCGTGGTCTCGCCGATGTGCCAGTACTCGTCGGAGGACGGACTCCCGAACGACTGGCACCGTGTCCACCTCGGTAGCCGGGCGATCGGGGGTGCAGCGCTCGTGTTCACCGAGGCGACCGCTGTGTCCTCCGAGGGCCGTATCACTCCGTGGGACGCGGGAATCTGGAATGACGCTCAGGCAGAGAGCTGGGGTGGAATCGCAACGTTCATCGAGCGCTCGGGGGCAGTTCCGGGAATGCAGCTCGCACACGCGGGGCGCAAGGCGAGCACTGATGTCCCGTGGCGCCGCGGAGGTCGCCTCGACCTTGCGGATGGCGGTTGGGAGCCGCGCGCGCCGAGCGCGATTCCGTTCGACCCTGCCGGACCACCGCCGGCCGAGCTCGACGCGGCTGGGATCCGCACCGTGATCGACGGGTTCAGGGCTTCAACCTTGCGTGCTGTCGAGGCCGGCTTCCGGATCGTCGAGCTCCACGCGGCACACGGATACCTCCTGCATGAGTTCCTGTCGCCACTCGCGAACGAACGCACAGACGAGTACGGCGGCAGCTTCGACAATCGCGTCCGCCTGCTGATCGAGATCGCCGAGGCGATGCGCTCTGTGTGGCCCGAAGCACTCCCTCTCTGGGTGCGGATCTCGGCAACGGACTGGGCACCAGGCGGATGGGACATCGACGACAGCGTCGAGCTGGCACGGCGCCTCCACGGGCTCGGTGTCGACCTGATTGACGTCTCCTCTGGCGGCGCCGTCAAGCACCAGGAGATCGCAGCGGTACCCGGCTACCAGGTGCCGTTTGCCGAGCGAATCCGCCGTGAAGCCGGGATAGCGACGGGCGCCGTTGGGCTGATCACGGAGCCAGAACAGGCCGACGCGATCGTCGGGACCGGGCAGGCGGACGTCGTGCTCCTCGCGCGGCAGTTCCTTCGTGACCCCTACTTTCCGCTCCGTGCCGCGAAAGCCCTCGGCGTCGAACTCACGCCGCCCGATCAATACCTCCGGGCCTGGTAGCGCGCGACGTGCAGATCGGCATCGACAGCTTCGTCTCGGCGGTCACCGACCCCGTGACCGGAATCGCCGTCAGCCCCGTGCTACGCCTCCAGCACCTGCTCGAGGAGGTGGAGCGGGCAGACGCCGTTGGCCTCGACACCTTCGGGGTCGGGGAGCACCACCGCGCCGAGTTCTTCGACTCAGCGCCGGCCGTCATCCTCGCGGCTGCCGCGGCCCGAACGACGCGCATCCGCCTGAACAGCGCTGTGAAGGTGCTGAGCGCCGGCGACCCGGTGCGGATCTTCCAGGAGTTCGCGACCCTCGACCTCATCTCGCAGGGCCGAATCGACCTGGTCGTGGGTCGGGGGTCGTTCACCGAGGCGTTCCCGCTCTTCGGCCTCGATCTCGCCGACTACGACTCCCTCTTCGAGGAGAAGCTTGACCTGTTGCTGCGGATCCGCGACGCCGAGCACGTCCACTGGTCGGGCAGGCACCGGCCCGCGCTCACCGGCCAGGGCGTCTACCCGCGCCCCGTGCAGGACCCCTTGCCCGTGTGGCTCGGCGTCGGCGGCACCCCTCTCTCGTTCGTGCGAGCCGGCACGCTCGGACTGCCGCTCATGGTCGCGATCATCGGCGGTGAGCCGCACCGCTTCCGGCCGTTGATCGACCTCTATCGCCAGGCCGGCGAGCACGCGAGCCATCCCCCCGAGCAGCTCAGGGTGGGGCTGCACTGCATCGGCTTCGTTGGTGAGACCACGCAGCAGGCCGCCGACGACTTCTATCCGGGCTGGGCGCAGATGTTCGGCTCGATCGGCAGGGAGCGCGGGTTCGCGCCACCTACCCGGGAGCAGTTCGATGCGACCTGTAGCCCCACGGGTGCGTACTTCGTCGGCGACCCCGAAACGGTCGCCGAGAAAATTCTCAACGTCTCCGAAGCGCTAGGCGGTATCTCCCGCATCGCCCTCCAGATGACCAACACGAGACTCGCGCACGACAACCTGCTGCACGGCATCGACCTCCTCGGCACCAGCGTCGCTCCGTTAGTGCGCTCTGCCACGGGCACCCCGCAAACCGAGCGAGAGGAGACACGTTGACGACCCGCAGCCACCTCGAGCAGGCACCTGGGTCCGGGTCAGGTCCGAGCCGTCAGCGTCTGCCCGAGCGCTCGATCGCAAGTGGCGCTGAGACACAAAGTTCGAGTTAGTGTCTCAGCGCCACTTGTCTCCTTTGGCATTCGTCGTCGAGCTACCTCCGGAGTGAGCGGAGAGCGGTATTGCCTCAACCGGATGCCAGGTCGATCACGAGCCGCGGCGGCCCGGCGAGCGTCGTCACGAGGAACCGTGCCTCGGCGTTCGTGCCGATCGCCCACGTGAGCACTGCCTCGAAGCCGCCCGTGCGGACGAGCTCGGCGATCACGCTCGTCTCGGGGCTGAAGCGTGTCGGCCCGGTGTAGGTCGTCGGTGCCTCCTCCTGCGTGAGGTCGGCGTCGAGCGCGGGCTCCATGCGGACGATCAGGACGTGCGTTCCTGCGACCTCCACCTCATTGCCCGACCCGTCGGCGATGACGGGCCTGTCGACGTAACGCACGTCGTACCCTGGGATCTCGTTCGCGAACTCGAAGACGACGCGCTCGTAGCCGTCGTGCTGCGCGACGTCGATCGTTGTGAGGAGCGCTGTCTCCGTGGCCGAGCCTTTCTCGACGACGGGGTCGGTCGAGGCATCGGCCAGGACCTGGTCGCTCAGCGTCTCGGTCCCGGTGGACTGCATCTCATCGTCACTGTCGCACCCCGCGACAAGGAGCACCAGACCGACGAGCACGAGCGCAAGGCGTGACATGCCGTCAAGTGTACGGCGTGCTACATCGGTACCCGAGGGACGGGAGCACACGAGTTCTCTCCCGCGGTTGGGCCTGCGTGCAGTCGCAGACGTCGGTTCGATGAAACGGGGTCGCGCAAAGACGATCCTCGGCGAGGTGACGTCAGCGGTCGGCCACTGGGCCAGGTTCGCGGACGGGGCGGGACTCGACGCAGACCGGGCGACGGAGATCGCCGCCACCCACCGGCTCGAGCTGGCCTAGGCGATCAGCCGCCTGCGGTCAGCTCCGCTCCGGGAGGCGGACGTCGTAGTGGATCGCGACGTCGAGCGCCTCGGCGGTCTCGACCAGGCGCGCGAAGCTAACGCCTGCGTAGTCGGTCGCCTCGTACCGCTGGATTGCCTGCTCCTGTAGACCGATCCGCTCGGCGAGCTCGCGATGGGTGAAGCCGCGTGCGATGCGGGCGCGGATGAGCGCGGTCGGGAGCTGTTCGATGCCGGTTGCCTCGATCAGGGTTGCGTCATGGAGCGCGTCGTACTCGGCCAGCTCGGCCTCGAAGTCGCCGAGCGTTCCGCGAAGGGCGTCGAGCTGGAGCTCGCGCATCTCGGGCTGAAGTCCGTCGGGAAGCGGGCTTCGCTTGAGCTCGCCGATAGCGTTGCGCACCTCATCGGCTCGGCTCCGGGTGATCCTGAACTGCCGCTCGTTCTTGATCATGATTTCAGAACACCTCCAGGTCGATGACGACGATTCCCTTAGGTTGACCATTTCGCTCGCGTTGGAAGATTGAGCTCGGGCCACGTCGCGACCCACTCGCCCGGAGGCAAGTGATCGTCGACACAACATACCCGTTGTGTCGAGGAATGGGCCGCATCGCATCTCGGCAGACGGCGACGTTGCAGAACCTCCTCCGACGGGGCGCATCGTTCTGGCGGTCGGTGCCAGCGGGTAATGGTGACCTACCAGTCACTCGCCCTTGTCTGACTATGGTAGATCCATGGCCGCCGAACACCCTGCTGACACGAATGCTCCCTTCGAAGCGGCTGGGAGTTCCGGTGACACCGAAAACGTTGTCCCGCCGAAGCTGTGGGGTGGCGAGCCGTACTTCGGGCTCGGATACGACTTCGACCCGACCTGGTTCTTGAGCGAGGAGCAGCGGGCGCTCGAGGTGGAGATCATCGACGCGTGCGAACGCGTGCTGCGGCCGCTCGCCATCGAGTGCGACCGCACGGGTGACTACCCGCGCGCGAGCGTCGACGAGCTAGGGCGGCTGCGTCTGCTGGCAATGATTGCTCCGGAGAAGTACGGTTGCCGCGCCGAAAACCATGTCGGGGTGCTGATGGCCACCGAGGCGATCGCACGCTACGGCTCCCGTCGACGGCGGTCATCTTCATGATGCACCTGGTCGCCGTCGGTGGCCTCGTCTTCCGAGCGCACGGGAACGAGGAGATCCAGGGACTTCTGCGTCGGATGGACGGAGAGGCGATGGTGGGGACCGCGTCGTACACCGACCCCGAGACCGGCGGGCACTTCTGGTACCCAAAGACATCAGGAGCCGAGCGTGTCGAGGGTGGCTGGCACGTGCGCAAGAAGGCGGCCTGGACGACCTCGAGCGGCTTCGCGAGCTGGTATCTGACCCAGACGACGAGCCCTGACTTCTCCGGGGACTACTCCGATCTTTCTGTCTTTCTCCTCTATCCGGACGAGGTGAAGGCGAACCCTGGCGTGTGGGACGCGATGGGGATGCGTGCAAACCAGTCGGGCCCCGTCGAGATCGACGCAGTGATCCCCGAAAACCGGATCGTCGGGGGACCGGGCGACGGAGCACGCTCGAACGACGAGGCGATCGACCCGCTGGCCTTTCTCATGTACGCGGGTCTGTACAACGGCGTGGCGATGGCCTGCCTCGATGTTGCGCGCCGGCACGCGTTGCGGACGACCCACGCCCAGTACGGACGCCGGATTGCCGACTACGCCACGGCGCAGGACGCGTACGGACGCGCGGTGTGCCAAGCGCAGGCCTCCCGCATGTTCGCGTATGGGTTGGCGCGCCGGATGGACGAGGTCACCAACGGCGGCGACTGGACGATGTACGAGCGCGATCGGGACGCCGCGCCCCGCACGGCATTCACCGCCTGGGGTCTCGAGGCCAAGGTGCTAGCGGCGGCCCTGGCGAGCCGGGTGGGCGATGAAATGCTCCAGTTGTGTGGCGGGCGCGGCTACATGCGAGCCGGCGAGATCGAGCGCCTTGCACGTGATGCCAAGGCCGGCTGGGTCATGGCTCCGTCGAACGAGGTCTCGCGCCAGATCGTGGGTCGCTGGGCGTTGCTCGGGGCCGACGCCGTCGACTGGTGGAATCAGCATGTCGACGAGCGTGCACTGCACAACGAGCTCGGCAAGCTCGACACCGAGGGAAAGCAGAAGCTGATCGCCGAGCTCCAAGCCGAGCTGGCTACCGCGACGGAAGGAGAGCAATGAGCACCGTCCTGCCACCGAAGTCGGAGCATGTGACGTACGACCCTCCAACGCTCGGCCATCTCGGGATGAAGCCAGAGCTGGTCGTGCCAGAGCCGACCGACGAGCGAGTGTGGATCGAGATCGAACCGCAGGTCTGGTTCCGTCCGCTCTTCTTCGACATGTGCTCCGGGTCGCACGGCGAGGTGCTGCGCGTTCGCAAGGGCGGCGTGCTCAGCCGACATCGCCACCCCTCACCTGTGCACGGCTACGTGCTGAAGGGCAGCTGGCGCTACCTCGAGCACACGTGGACGGCCAATGAGGGCTCGTACGTCTTCGAGCCACCCGGCGAGGTACACACGCTCACCGTCGATGGCGACTGCGACGAGATGCAGACG
>JANNQQ010000055.1:0-7282 GCA_031400835.1 Actinomycetes bacterium
ACGTTTGATGTCGTGGTTCATTCCCTCCGTGGTGAGCTCACGCTCAGATACGTCACCACCCAGCATGACGAGCCCCGCCTCGTGGTTGTCGAGGCGAGAAGTCGGATGCTCACCTCCATCGATCGCATCACCATCGCGCCAGACACCGCTTCGGGCAGCGTCGTCACGTACGACGCCGACCTCAGGCTCAACGGGTCGCTTCGTCTCTTCGACCCGTTACTCAGGCTGATGTTCAATCGCATTGGTAGGCGAGCGGGGCTCGGACTGCGCGGCGTGCTCGGCGGGACGGCTCCCGAAGCGTGAGTCTCGCCGGCGTCGTCGATGCGGTGCTCGAGGCCCCCGTCGTACCGAGTTTCACGAGCGTGGGGTATCGCGTGCGCTCCCGCCTCGACAAGTGGAAGCCGCTCGACCGTTACGACCTCACCGGGCGCACCATCGTTGTCACCGGGGCGACGTCGGGGCTGGGTCGTGAGGCCGCCGAGCAGTTCGCCCGGCTTGGAGCCCACGTGGTAGTCGTCGGCCGAGACCCCGAACGGACTCACCGAACCCGTGACGAGATCGCCGGACTGACAGGGTCGGACGCGCTGAGCGTGGCGTGTGCCGATGTCGGCGAGCTGGCTCAGGTCAGAGCCCTTGCCGACACGATCCTCTCGCAGCAAGAACGTGTCGATGTGCTCGTACACAATGCTGGCACCCTGAGCGCGAAGCGCGTCACGACCACCGCGGGGTACGAGTCGACGGTTGCCAGCCAGGTACTCGGGCCGTTCTTGCTCACCAGCTTGCTTCTCGCATCGCTCCGTTCCTCCCCGGTCGGGAGGGTGTTGACGATGTCATCCGGCGGCATGTACGCCGCACCGCTCATGGTCGATGGGCTTCAGATGGCCGTGCCGACCTACCGGGGCAGCAAGCAGTACGCCCAAGCCAAGCGAGCCCAGGTCACCCTCAATGAGATGTGGGCACGACGCGTTCCGGCCTCCGAGGTCGTGTTCCATGCGCTCCACCCGGGTTGGGCTGACACGCCGGGTGTGGAGGCAGCGCTACCGAGGTTCCGCAAGGTGATGCGGCCGCTGCTCAGAACTGCCGCCCAGGGTGCCGACACGTTGGTGTGGCTCTCCGCTGACGATGGTGCGCCTTTGGAGGCCAGTGGGGGATTCTGGCTCGATCGGAGGCGGCGTCGCATCCACAAGCTCCCGACCACTCGGCGGTCCGATACGGGCGCGCGACGGGAGGCTCTCTGGAGCTGGTGTACAGAGCATTCCGGAGCGCGGCTCGACTAGCGCGCGTACCCGGCTCGCTTAGACGCTGATGAGCAGGCTCGTGACGTAGAGAACTGCGACGCCGGTGAGAATGCCGCCGACGCTCGCTGGGTAGAGCGCGTTGCCGGCCCTGTCCCGAATCGTGGGGACCAGCTGCACGATCACCTGAACGATCGCGCCGATCCCGAACCCGAGCAACAGCACTGCAAGCTCGGGGTTGAACGCGGAGGCGCCGATGAACGCGCCGATGATCGCGGGTGCTCCGGCAATCAACCCGAGAAGCGCGAGCCGTAACAGCGTGGGCCTGCGCTGTCCCGCGAAGGGCGCAACGACTGCGAGCCCCTCGGTCGTGTTGTGGAGCGCGAAGCCGAATACGAGGAAAGCGCCGAGAGCGAGCTCGCCGATCGCGTATGCAGAGCCGATCGCGAGGCCCTCCCCAAGGTTGTGCAGTCCGATACCGATTGCAATGAGCAGCGAGAGCTGGAAACCGGTTGCTCCTGCTGTCCTGGCCCGCTTGCGTCGGGCGCGGAGCCAGCGGTCGAGAGCGACGAGCCCGAGGTACGCGGTGGCTGCACCGATGAACAGCAGTAGCGCTCCGCCGAAGGCGCCACTCGCTTCATCGGCGATCTCCGTGCCTTCGAGGTACGCGTCGACGGCGAGAAAGCCGAGCAGTCCAATCGTTGCGGCCATGAAAAAGCGGATCCAGTGCTCACGCACGCGTCCAAGGAACGGGAGGAACAGCATCCCGAGCGCGACAGGAATCACACCCACGTAGATGCCGAGCAGCGCCATCAAGCCGTAGAAGCCACCGTCGGCGACGGGTGTCTCGACCGCGACTTCGATCTCGTGCTCGACTGTCGCGCCTGTTGAGGTCAGCAGTGTGACGAGGAGCGGTGAGCCTTCCTGCCACGGATAGTTGAGGATCAGCGTCTGGCTGCGAAGCCTGCCCACCTCAGCGGGGTCGGCCGAGAAGTCGACATAGGCGTCGTTGACGAAGACCTGTGCAACGCGCACTGCGTCAGGGCCTGCGTTCCGGACCCTGAGCTCGATCTCTCCCGCGCGGAGAACCGTCCGCTCAACGGAGATATCTTCAACGGGTGGCCCGTTGCGTTCGCCGAGGGCGTTGGTACCAACGGTGAGGAGCGCGACCATCGCTGCGACGACGAGAGCCAGTGGGATCACGGCGAGGACCCATGCGGGGACGCCACCTGGAGTTCCGTCGCCGTGCGCGCCTGGCTCTGCGGGCTCGCTCGGCGACTCCATTACCTCGTCTCGCGCACCGGTCGGTTCGTCCTTGCTCGTCGGTTCCATCAGCTGACCTCGAAGAAACCCATCCACCCAAGCTCGGCGAACTCGGTCTTGTGGGCGTGAAACATGAACTGTCCCGGGTGCGGAAATCGCATCTCACAGATCCCGCGCTGGCCCTGTCCGAGCATCACGGTGTCGGTGAACTCGGTCGGCTCCAACCGGGTGCCGGTTGGGAAGTAGTCGAAGAAGTTGCCGTGGATGTGGAACGAGTTGATGGGGTCGTACTCGAGGATGTTGACGAGGTAGATCCGCACCAGCTCGCCACGCTTGACCTTGATCGGTTCGTTGACGTGATGGAAGGCGATGCTGTTGACGGCGTAGACCTGGTTTCCCTCGGCGTCGAAGTTCGTGTTGAAGCCGTTCATCATCATCATCAACTCGTCAGCCTCGGCGCGACCCTTCTTCGGGTCGATGATGAACGTGCCGTACATACCCCGCGCGATGTGCTCGGCAAGCGGGCCTGCGTGACAGTGGTAGAGGTGGAGGCCGAAGGGGTCGGCATCGAACTCGTACACGAGGCTCTTACCCGGCTGGATGAGGCCAGGGCCAATGCCCGGCACGCCGTCCATCTCGGCCGTGTGGAAGCCGTGAAAGTGCATCGTGTGTGGATGCGCCGATGCGTTGACGAACTTCACCCGTAGAAGTTCTCCCTCGGTGCAGCGAAGCGTGGGTCCGGGGACGCGACCGTTGTATGTCCAGGCGGGATAGGTGACTCCCGGTGCAACCTCGATCTCCTTGTCCTGGGCGATGACCTCCCATTCGCGGAGCGTGCGCCCGCTCGCAAGGCGTCGAGTCGTACCCCCGTCGAAGTCCCGCAGGAGGTCGGTGGGGTTGAAGCCGTTTGCCTTGTGATCGACGACGCCGCCGTGCTGGAACGTTGGCCCATCCGCCCCGCCACCGTGGCCCGTCATCGCTCCGGCGGTTCCGTGCCCCGCAGTCGTGTGACTGTTCGCTACGGCGTCGTCGGCGAGCGCAAGGCGCCCAACGAGTGGGACGGCCGCGAGGGGAGCGACCTTGCAGAGAAGGTTCTTACGAGTGAGTTTGGCCATGCCCGCTTCCGAGGTAGTTTAGACATGTCTAAATTATGACCGTAGGTTACCCTAAGTCAATGCGTAAGCAGGACCTAACAAGTGCCGCCGAGGATTTCCTCAAGGCGGCGCTAGAGCTCGAACGTCGCACCGGACGTGCGACAACGAATGAGCTCGCATCCCGTCTTGGCGTGACCGCGCCCACTGCGACGGCGATGGCCAAGAAACTCGATGAACTGGGCCTTGTCCGGCGCGCGCCGTATCGCGGCGTCACGCTGACCGAGCGGGGTCGGCTGGTCGCGCTTGAGGTACTCCGCCACCATCGACTACTCGAGCTGTATCTCGCAGCCACGCTTGGGATGCCACTCGACGAGGTGCACGCAGAGGCCGACCGGCTTGAGCATGTGCTGTCAGAGGCGCTTGAGCAGCGGATCGACGAGGCGCTTGGGTTTCCCACGCATGACCCACACGGCGATCCGATTCCGGACAGTGAGCTTCGGCTTGCCGATCCACCCGGCAACGTCCTTGTGAGCGTAGAGGTCGGATCGCGGACGACCGTGACCCGCGTTCCGGATGGGGACAGCGAGGTGCTGCGCTACCTCACCCAGCTTGCAATCGCCCCTGGCGCATCGATCGAGGTGCTCGAGAAGGCGCCGTTTGGAGGGCCTCTCACGGTGAACGTCGGCGGCACGCGCCACGCGCTCGCAGCCGAGCTTGCCGCCGTCATTGGCGTCGAGTAAACGCTCTCGCTACCGGCCGAGCTCCCAGGCGAGATGTCGAAGCTCCGGCTTGATCAGCTTCTCCCACGCGAGCACAACCGCCTTGGGTGAGCCAGGTGTCGAGATGATGACCGAACCACGGAATGTGCCTGCGGTCGCACGTGAGAGCATGGCGGCGGCACCGACCTGGTCCCAGCTCAGCATGCGAAAGAGCTCACCAAAGCCGGGGAGCGTCTTCTCAAGCATCCCGGCAAGGGTGTCATAGGTCGAATCGCGAGCGGTGATCCCTGTGCCACCGTTGACGAGGACGATGCGGCAGGTCTCGACAAGCTGCTCGACGATGGTGCGGACTTCAGCGGGCTCGTCACGCACGATCGCGTAGCCGCCGAGAGCTGCGCCGGCCGCGGCGATCTGCTCCTTGAGGTACGCACCGTTGACGTCGGTTTCAGCGGTGCGACTGTCGCTCACGGTCACGATCCCGACCGGTACGACGACGTCTGCCGCAGCCGCCCTATGTGCGTCAGTACTCACGTGGCCACGATCTTACGTTCCGTCGTTTTCGAGAGGACGGATCGTCCGATCCGAACCTCGATCCGGGGTCATCGCTACCCTTCCCCGCCGTGGATCTGTGTTCACGAGCCGAGGATCTCTTCCGCCCCCTCTTTCTCGCTGCGAACCTTGCGGCGTGGGCGGTAAACGTCGAAGCCACCGACGACAATGAGACGCGACGCGTCGAGGCGGAGGTTGCGCTATCCGACGCACTTGCCGATCCGGACCTGTTCGCAGAGGTCGTGGCCGCCCGCGAGTCCAGACCTGCGGGACACGAAGGTCGACAACTGGAGTTGCTCCACAATGCGATGGTCGGCAATCAGGTGCCGGCCGATCTCCGTCACCGTCTTGTTGCGCTCGAGGCGTCGGTCGAGTCGAGGTACGCGCTGCACCGAGGCCTGGTTCGCGGGGTCGAGCTGAACGACAACGCGATCATCGAGATCCTCAAGACGAGCAACGATGTCGATGAGAGGCGCGAGGCGTGGGAGGCAGCGAAGACGGTTGGTGCAGCGGTGGCCAACGACGTGCGCGAGCTCGCCCGAATGCGCAATGAGGTGGCAGGCACCCTTGGCTATCGGGACTGGTTCGCCTTCTCGGTGGGCGCGCAGGAGATGGACGAAGACAAGCTCTTCGAGACGCTCGCCGCGTGCGAGACCGAGACGGCCGCGGCGTTCGCGAGCTGGAAGGCGATGCTCGATGCGCGGCTGGCCCAGCGGTTCCAGTGCGACCCGTCAGACCTACGTCCCTGGCACTACGCCGATCCGTTCTTCCAGGACGTTCCAACCGAGGGAGGTGTCGAGCTCGACTCGCTCCTCGCCGACCGCGATGTTGTTGCGCTGGCGCGAGAGACGTTCAGCGGATTCGGGCTCGACACAGGCGCAGTGCTCGCTCGCAGCGACCTCTATCCCCGTGATGCCAAGTGCCAGCACGCCTTTTGCATCGATGTCGACCGCGAGGGTGATGTTCGCGTTCTCGCGAATGCACGCAATGACCTGAACTGGGCCGACACGATGCTCCACGAGCTTGGTCACGCTGCCTACGACCTTGGGATCGACAGTGAGCTCCCGTGGTTGCTCCGTGGCTGTCATCTCACGGTCACCGAGGGAATCGCGATCATGATGGGATCGCTCGCGAGGAATCCCGACTGGATCCGCGAAGTCGCCGGTTTCGACGGCCTCGACGCGGACGCGCTGCGCGCTGCGCGCGCCGCCGAAGGGCTTCTGTTCACGCGCTGGGTGCTCGTCATGACGAACTTCGAGCGCGAGCTCTACGCCGACCCGGACGGTGACCTCGACTCCCTCTGGTGGGATCTTGTCGAGCGATACCAGCTCATGACGCGCCCCGACGGCCGCCGTGCGCCCGATTGGGCGTCCAAGATTCACATCGCCTGCGCGCCGGTCTACTACCACACGTACCTCTATGGACATCTCGTCGCCGCCCAGCTCAGGGCGACGCTCGAGGCCGCCGCGGGGGGCCTCGTTGGCAGGCCTGCTGCGGGTGCGTTTCTCACCGAGCGGGTCTTCCGCCCCGGGGAGTCTCTGCGGTGGGATCGCCTGATCGAGCAGGCAACCGGCGAGCCTCTCGCCGTGCGGCACTACGCCGCCGAACTGGCCTTCTAGCATCACGGTTCTCGGAGTCGTTCGTGATCCGGTAAGGCCCATAGCTCCGTATGGACTTCGATGAGTCGCCTCGCCTCCATCGTCTCCGGCCGCCGGTCAAAATGGGCCCTCCTCGCCGCCTGGATCGTGCTGGTCGTCGCACTCGGCCCGCTGGCGGGCAAGTTCGAGAGCGCACAGGAGAACGATCCTGCGAGCTTCCTCCCGGGCGACGCCGAGTCAGTCCGCGTCCTCGAGGCGGACAAGGGTTTCGCCGACGGCGACCCCACGATCGCCACGGTCGTCTTCCGCAACCAGAATGGTCTCACGCAGGCCGATCGTGGAGCGGTGGAGGCGGTCGGAGCGGATCTCGCCGCGAGTGACGCCGCCGGGCTCGGCGACCCCGCGCCAGCAATTCCGTCCGACGACGGGAAGGCGTTGCTCGTGAACGTACCGATCGATGCGAACGACGACGTCGACGTGCTCGTCGAAGCCGTCGACGAGATCAGGACGATGCTCGAGACGTCGCTCCCGGAGGGGCTCGAGGCGAAAGTGACCGGACCGGCGGGCTTCTCGGCCGACGCCACCGCGGTGTTCGAGGGCATTAACTCGACCCTTCTCCTCTCGGCGGCTGCACTCGTCTTCGTCCTTCTGGTGCTCATCTACCGCAGCCCGATCTTCTGGATCTTCCCGTTGCTCGCGGTGTTCTTCGCCGAAGGAGTCGTGCGGGGGATCGGATACCTGCTCGCGTCGTCTGGGCTGGTGATCAACGGCCAGGTCGGGGGCATCCTCCTGATTCTGGTGTTCGGTGCGGGGACGGACTACGC
>JANNQQ010000056.1:0-6618 GCA_031400835.1 Actinomycetes bacterium
CGTACGAAAGCTTCCTCGCCGAAAAGCCGGTGATCACTGCCCCCGACGCAGGTGGGCCGCTCGACGTCGTCCACGACCGTGAGACAGGCCTTGTGGTTGCAGCCGAACCGCAGGCGGTTGCCGACGCCGCCGCGTGGCTCCGCGACCACGTTGACGAGGCCGCTGCGATGGGACGGCGCGGTAAGGCGCTCGCGGACGAGGTCACCTGGGAGCGTGCGATCGGAAGGTTGCTGAAATGAAGATCGCGCTCTTTTCTCCCGTTCCTCCCGAACGGTCGGGGATCGCTGACTACACGGCGCTTCTGCTGACCGCCCTCCGTGAGCGGGCCGAGGTTGTTGTCGTGAAGCGCGGAGCGAAGCGGCCACCGCGCGGTACCGACCTCGCCGTCTACCACGTCGGGAACGACCCGGCCGCGCACGGGTGGATCGTCGCTGCGCTCCATCGAACGCCGGGCGCCGTCGTGCTTCACGATTTCGTGCTCCATCACCTCGTGTCGGGGATGACGCTCGCTCGGGGCGACGCGCGAGGGTACCTCGATGCGCTTGAGCGCGACGGTGGGCTTCCGGCTCGGCTGCTTGGTCACGCGGTAATGGAGAAGCGGATTCCGCCGCTCTGGGAGAATCGCGCGGTCGATCTCCCTCTCGCCGGATTCGTGCTTGATCACGCCACGGGGTTGATCGTCCATTCGCGTTATGTGCGTGACAGGGCGCTCGCTGCTGGATTTTCGGGACCGATCGATGTGATCCCGCACCCGGCTTGGGTGGTACCGGCGGTTGCACCCGCGGTGGTCGCGGGATCTCCGCTGATCGCCGCTTTCGGCAATCTCAACGAGAGCAAGCGTCTGCCGCAGCTTCTTGAGGCGTTTGTCCGTGTGCGCGCCGAGCACCCGGATGCGCGACTCCTACTCGTCGGCGCAGCGTCGCCGAACTTCGATCTCGAACACCGGTTGCAACGCCTGGGCCTTGACGGCGAAGGTGTCGCGCAGACTGGCTTTGTCGACGAGACGCAGCTGTGGGCCTTGATGGCCGCTGCCGACGTCCACGTCAACCTCCGGGCTCCGACGATGGGCGAGACCTCGGGCACCGCGATCCGCGCTCTCTGTCTTGGCAAGCCGCTCATCGTCAGCGATCTCGGTTGGTTCAGCGAGCTACCCGACGACGTGGCGCTGAAGGTGCCGGTCGACGGCGACGAGGTCGAGACGCTCACGGCAGCTCTAGAGCTTCTCACGGAGCGGTCGGATGTCCGTGAGGCGATGGGCACAGCTGCACTCGCGCTCGCTCGCGGGCCACACGCGGTCGCCAAGGTGGCCGATGCGCAGGTGCGCTCGTTCGAGCGCCTGGCTGGCGGTGGGGCCGTCGCCGACGCGGTACTCGCGGAGGTGAGTCAAGCGGCCGCGGAGGTCGGGATCGAACCACGGTCGGCAGATGCCGCCGAGCTCGCCCGTCGACTCTCCGAGGTCGACCTTGGGACGTAGTTCACTGGCTCGCGTTCCGGCTTGGGCGTGGTTAGCGGCGATCGTCCTTGGCTCGTGCCTGTTGCGGGTGTGGCTCGTTCGCGGGATGGTCGCGCCGTTCATCTTCATCGATGAGCTGATCTACTCGGAGCTCGCGAAGAGCGTTGCCGAAGGTGGCGGGTACGCGATTCGTGGCGCGCCGACGAGCGGCTACAGCCTCACCTACCCGGCCCTCGTCGCACCGGCGTGGGGGATCTTCGACGACGGCGTCACGGCATACAACGCGGCGAAGTCGATCAACGCGGTCGTGATGTCGCTCGCAGCTATCCCGACGTACTTCCTTGCAGTCCGTGTCGCTCGTCCCTCGCTCGCGCTCCTCGCGGCGCTCATCGCAGTGGTAGTGCCCTCGATGGCCTACACGGGGACGATCACCACCGAGAGCCTCTTCTATCCGGTTGCACTCGGGTTTGCACTCGCGCTCGTCCGCTACCTCGAACGTGCGTCCCTCGGGCGTCTCGCCATCATGCTCGGCGCCCTTGTTGTTGCCTTCTTCACCCGCTCGCAGGCGCTTGCGTTCGTCCCTGTCCTGCTCACCGCCCCTCTCGCACTTGCGGCGATCCGGGGGAGTCGCAGCGAGTTGCGCCGATTTGCCCTTCTGTACGGGGTGGTCTTCGGCGGCGGTGTGCTGGTGGTGGCTGTCCAGGCCATCAGGGGCCGGAGCCCGTTCGATCTGCTCGGCGCGTACGCCACCGTGGGCGAAAGCCAGTACGACCTTGGGCAGGTGCTTCGGTTCTGGCTCTGGCACGTTGAGGTGCTCGTGCTCTATGTCGCGGTGGTTCCGGTCGTTGCGCTCGGTGTCCTCATTGCTCGGGGGCGATCGCTGCCAGCACGCGTCGCCGAACACGTTGCCGTGGCCATCACATTCCTTGTCTGGTCGACGCTCGCTGTCGGCATGTTCGCCTCGCGGTTTGCTCCCGATCGCGTCCAGGACCGTTACCTGTTCTTTCTCACCCCGCTGCTCGTAATCGCGCTGGTCGCCTGGGTCGACCTCGGAGCACCACGGCCACGCGTCAGCGCCGCCACGATCGCCGCGATCGCGTTGTTACTCGCGCTCGTGTTCCCCTACGGGCGCTTTATCGGTGAGCCTGCGAAGTCGGACACGCTTGCTTTGATCCCGTTGTGGGCGTTCCAGGAGCACCTTGTCGCCAGCTCGTTCTGGGGCACGGTGGCGCTGGTCGGTGGCGCACTTGTCGCGACGTTGCTGTTCGTGCCTGCGCGGTGGGCGGTGGTGGTACCGCTCGCGGTCCTCGTTCTCTTTGCCGTGCTCTCGCGCCCGGTGTGGACGAGCGATAAGGGATTCCTGGTTCAGGGTAAGGGAGCTCTCCGACAGGGAATCGCCGATACGTCGCGCACGTGGATAGACGATGCGGTTCGGGGCCGTGGCGAGGTGGTGGCGCTCTGGACGGGCAACGCCGATCGTTTCACCATCAACATGAACGAGTTCTTCAATCGGAGCGTAGGTGGCGTCTTCTACACCGACACGCCGACCCCCGGTGGGTTGAGTGAGGTGCCCGTCTCCCAGGACGGAATGCTCATCCCGATGTCGCCAAGCGGCATCTTCTCCCTTCCAAACGACGGTGTGATTCACGCTCCCTTTGCCCTCCTCGACCCGACCGTTGATGCCAACGGCCGCGTCATAGCGCGCAGCCGTACGCTCGGCATGAGACTGTGGCGCCTCTCAGGTCCGCTCGCCGACAAGACGGAGATCACCGGCCTCTTTCCCTACCCTGACACCTGGTCAGGCGCCGAGGTCACCTGGACACGTGTCCGCTGTACCCCCGGCGCCCTCACGGTGCGGCTCCACAGCGACGCGAACCTCTTTGCTGGGACGCAGTCGGTGACGGCAAAGACGGCCTCGCGCGTGTCGTTCGTCTCGTTTCCGGTGACCGCCGAGCGAGCACTGCTGCGCATCCGCGTCACGCCAGACGCCGAGGGTGTCTGCGAGGTGCGTTTCACGGTGTCTCCCACCGCAAACCCTGCCGAGAACACGCCTGGATCGACCGACGATCGCATTCTTGGCGCACACTTCGACGCCTTCACGTACGTGTCTGACACGTGAGAATTGTCGTTGATGTGTCGCCGCTCTCGCATCCCCGGACAGGGATCGGGAACTACATTCGTGGCTCGCTCGAAGGGATTGTCGCGGCGGCGGGTGAGCGACACGAGATCATCGCGTTCGGGCCTACCAGCCTGAATGGGCCCGGGCGGATTCGGCAGGCGCTCGACGGGATACCCCTGACGACGCGACTTCTCCCAATGCCCGCCTCGCACGCGCTGCGCACCGTCTGGAGTCGCCTCGGTCACCCGAGCGTCGAACGGCTTGCGGGCTCCCTGGACGCCTTCATGTTCAGCGAGTGGATGTACCCCGCGCAGCAACGGGGCGTGCGATCGACGGTGTTCCACGATCTCGTACCACTCCATCACCCGGAATGGTGCACCCAGCGCACCGTCGCGATGCACACCCGGAAGGCGCGTGAGGCAGCAGCCACCTGCGACGTCGTCTTCGCCAACTCTGCGTACACGGCGCGCGATCTCACCAAGACGCTGGGAATCGACCCGGCGAGAATCGTGATCGCGCACCCAGGGCTAGGGCTAGGGCTTGCGCCGGATGGATACCGCGCAAATCTCGGGGGTCCCTCGATTCTTGGGCTTGGAACGATCGAGCCGCGTAAGAACATTGCGCGGCTGGTCGAGGCATGGCGGTTGCTCGAAGGTGAGCTCGGTCTGACCCTCGCGGGAGGAGAAGGTTGGGGCGATCGACCCGATCTCGCCGATCCGCTCATCCGGCGGCTTGGCTTCGTCTCTGACGCAGAGGTGGGGGCGCTCTATCGTGGCGCGGCCGTGTTCGTCTATCCCTCGCTCTTGGAAGGGTTCGGAATCCCTGTGATCGAAGCGATGGCGTGCGGGGTGCCTGTCGTCGCCTCGTCCCATTCATCGCTCGACGAGGCGTGCGGCGAAGCGGCAGTGCGCGTCGACCCTCTCGATCCTGCCGCCATCGCTGCAGGCGTGCGAGAGGCGCTTGCTCGCAAGGAAGAGCTCGTTGTGCTCGGTCTTGCGCACGCCACCCGGTTCTCGTGGCGCGAGAATGGACGCGTGATCCTCGAGGCTCTAGAAGACCGCGCATGAGGTATCGCCGTCCAGAAGAGGTTGCCATCGTCGTTCGCCGTCCCACACCCAACGGGCGTGAGTACCTCGTACTGCTGCGTGCTCCCGAGAAGCTCGGCTACTGGCACCTCGTCGCCGGTGGCGTCGAATGGGGAGAGGAGCCCGACAGGGCGGCAGTCCGCGAGCTCCGTGAGGAGACTGGCCTCGATGCGTCTGTGACGGCGTTGGACGGCCCGCTTGGCTACGACCTCATCGGCGACCCTGAAAGCGTCAGGGTCAGGTTCGCACCCGGAACCGAGCGCGTCACGGTCTGGACATACGTCGCCGAAGCACCTGCGCGTTGGGAGCCGACCCTCGACGGCGAGCATGTCGACCATCGTTGGCTCGATGCGCTCGCTGCCGTCGCATTGCTCGAATACCCAGAACCGCAGCAGGCGGTTCTCGCTGCCGAGAGACACACGTGATCGTCGGCATCGACACCACCCCCCTCGTCCAGACCCGCGCCGGCACGGCGCGCGTTGTTCACGGTCTCCTAGGAGCGCTCAAAGGCAGATCCGAGCTCGAGCTCGTCGAGCTGTCGGCTCCCGGCACCGGAAGGATCGCCAGCGTCAGGCGCGATGCGCTCTGGTACCCGTTCCGCTTCGGTCGGGGGTCGCGGCAGCTCGATCTCCTCCACTGCACAACATTCCGCGCGCCACTCCGTCCGCGAGTTCCACTCGTCGTGACCGTGCACGACCTGGCGCTGATGCGGCTGCCGGAAGTCTTTCCTCTCTGGCATCGCGAGACCGGTCGTCGCGCACTGCGCTCGGCCGTGAAGACGGCCGACGCTATCGTGGCCGTGTCGGAGTTCACCCGCGATGAGCTGCTTGAACTGCTCCCCGTCCCGGCCGAGCGGATCCGCGTCATTCCGAATGGCCTTGATCCTGTCTTTCGTCCCGGCGGGCACCGCGCTCCAGGCGACTATGTGCTCGCCGTGGGGACACTGGAACCACGCAAGAACCTCGCGGCAACGGTCGCGGCCGCTGCACTCGCCGGTGTCGAGCTTCGGGTCGCGGGGGCGACGGGGTGGGGTGGCATCGAGGTGCCAGGGTGGGTCGGCGAGCCAACGGACGAAGAGCTCGCCTCGCTGTACCGCGGTGCGCTCTGTCTCGTCTTCCCATCGCTCTACGAAGGATTCGGACTCACCGTGCTCGAGGCGATGGCATGCGGTACTCCCGTCGTAACCTCCAACTCAGGTGCGACGGCTGAGGTCGCGGGCGGCGCGGGCGTTCTGGTTGATCCGCTCGAGCCCGAGGCGATCGCGGCTGGAATCGCTACTGCGATCTCGCAGCGCGATGAGCTGGTCGATGCCGGGCTCGCGCGCGCGGCGAACTACACGTGGTCGACCGCTGCCGACCAGGTCGAAGCGCTTTGGCGGGAGCTCACATGAGTCTCGTTGTGGTCGACGCCGATGTACTCGGGCG
The DNA here is from genome assembly GCA_031400835.1 of Actinomycetes bacterium. GTDB lineage: Bacteria > Actinomycetota > Thermoleophilia > Gaiellales > Gaiellaceae > Gaiella. The sequence continues at coordinate 6,082 of JANNQQ010000056.1, forward strand.
TGAGCGGACCGGCGATGAGACCTACATCCGCAACCTCTTGCGCGAGCTCGTTGCTCCTGCCCGCGAGGCGGGCCTTCGACTCGTTGCTGTGACCCGCCACCCAGACCTCGTCCCTGACGGAGTCGAGCCGGCCGTGCTTCGCACGAAGTCGCAAGAGCTTCGCATGGCCTGGACGCTCCCGCGTCTCCTAGGCCGATTGGGAGCCGATCTCGTTCATACGCAGTACGCGCTACCGCTGCGTTGCCCGTGTCCGGCGGTGGTGACGATTCACGATCTGTCCTTTGAAAGAGACAGATCTGCCATGAAGCCTCTTGAGCGAGCAGTGTTCCGCTGGGCTGTGCCACGTGCGGCGCGTCGGGCGCGTCGCGTGCTCACGGTCTCCATGAGGTCGATGAACGACCTGATTGAGGTCTACCGTCTCGACCCGGGTACGATCGCCGTCACCCCAAATGGCGTCGATCCGATCTTCCGATCCGAGGGGCCACGAGCGGAAGGACGCTACGCGCTCGCGGTGGGTGCAATTCAGGCGCGCAAGAA
>JANNQQ010000057.1:0-2076 GCA_031400835.1 Actinomycetes bacterium
GGCGTACCGTCGTCATCCAGGCGCGCAAGGTGCGCGGCTACGCGACGGTGTGCCTCGAGAACCGTGCGGCGCGTCGCCTCGGTCGGATGCGCCGTGAGCACGAGCTCGACGCGAAGGCGTGCGCCGGCCTCCTGCAGCGCAATGTTCTCGACGCCGCCGCTGTCGAGCTGGGCGAACGCCTCCGCCAGGGATTCCCGAGGGATGCGTCCCTCGGCCTCGTACTCGCGACGGCGCCGGATGCGGTGGTGCTGCTCGGCGATGTTGACGAGCTGGAAGAAGAGCGCGAACGCACGCAGCACGGCGGCCTGGCGCTCGTGATCGAGCCCTGCGACCGCTTCCCCGAGCTGGTCGCGCGAGCCGCCGGTGCGGGCATCACGGGCGAGAGCGCGGATGCGTTCCTCGTCGTCGAGCATCTCCTGTCCTTCCTGCTCGACGAGCACGCGTCCGAGAAGGTCGCCGAGAAGGCGCACGCTGGCGCGGAGTGCGGTGTCGGCCGACATGCTCCTACCCTAGAGAAGGCGCTCAGCGCAGTCGCGCCCCCAAGCTCGACCCCAAGCGCTTGGCTCTTCGTGACAGGACACCGAGCATCCACACAGAGTCGAATGGAGATGGGTCGAGGACCGTCTGCCGCGAGGTCAGGCCCGAAGCGATCCAGCGCGCGATCACGGACGCCGGTTCACCTGTCTCACGGCGATGCAGCGCCCGCACGAATTCCCTGAGCTCGCTGTCGAAACGCACGTATCGCGTCGGCGTCAGCACCCGGAGCGGCGGGCTCGGTCGCCCGAGGGCGGCTTCTACGGAGCGTCCCGGAATGTCGAAGCCGCTCCGGATCGAGACCTCGACCGTCGCGCCGAGGCGCAGGTTAACGTCATGAACCAGGAAGCGACCGTTGCGCTCGATGAAGCTAAGGCCGCAGGGGCCGCGGTAGCGGACGTGTTCGAGTAGTCGTCGAGTCGCGTCGATGACCTGCGGCGGAACCGAGGCCGTATGCATCACCGAGGCCGGCCCCGAATACCGCGGGTAGTCGCGGTCGACCCGGAAACCGAGGAAGTCGAACCCGTGCTCTGAGAGAACGCAGTGGCCGACCCACCGCTGCCCGGTCAGCCGCTCCTGAACCAACGCAGACACTCCGGCATTTACAAGAGCGCGCACTGCAGCGTCACGCTCGGCGATCGTCGTTACCAGCACGGCCGCCTCCGTTCGTCCGCTCCCCGCAGTGATGCCCGGCTTGACGATGCACGGGAGATCCGGCCATTCGCCTGTTGACACCTCGCCGGTGACCTCGACAGTGTGAGGATGGTCGACACCCGCGACTCGGGCAGTGTGGATCAGTTCCGCCTTGTTGCAGAGAGCGTGGTATTGGAGGGCGTTCGGGCCCGCGACGACGGCGGATCCCAGGTTGGCCCCGCTCTCGGCCAGCAGCCTTACGACGCTCTCGTCGAGCGGCAGCACGACGTCGACCCGTCGCTCGCGGCACGCGCGGGCCACAAATCCGAGGAACGCGTCGGGGGCGTCCGTGGCTGATGGGTAGCGCAGTGGGCGCACGCAGGAGTACGAGCGGCCATCGGGGACGTCCAACGGATGGGCGCGCAACACACGGTAACCCTGCCGCTCCAATGAGCGGCACACCCGCTGCCCTCCGCGGCGGCCGACCCAGAGGACGAGGACGCGTGTCTCACGGGGACTATGGGATGTCCACGTTTTCGCCAAGGCCGTGGTGGCTGTCGGCATCGTTCAAGAGTAGCGATCCGCCAGCCTCGGCCACAGCGAATCAAGCCTGACCTGCTGGGCGCGACTCGCACCGTTGGGCGCTCGCTGTTGTTGTCCCCTGCGGGAAACGCAAAACCCGCCTCGCGGGCGGGTTTCGGATGGAGCCGAGGGGGCTCGAACCCCTGACCTTCTGGCTGCCAGCCAGACGCTCTCCCAGCTGAGCTACGGCCCCACGAGCGAAACGGAGTGTAGATGCTCGAACGCGTGGTCGTCGGCCTGGTTGATCGATCTCAGCCTCCGCGATCGGACCTTCCGATCAGTCGACGGCAAGTACTCCGTTCAGAGGAACGACTCGCGGACTTCGTC
>JANNQQ010000058.1:0-2557 GCA_031400835.1 Actinomycetes bacterium
CGTCGCGAAGCAGGCGTACCGTCTCGGCGATCTGATCTACGTGGCCACCGTCGGGTGTGGGCCAACTGCGCCACTGCACGCCGTACACGGGTCCAAGGTCGCCGTTCGCGTCGGCCCACTCGTCCCAGATCGTGACCCCACGCTCCTGCAGCCAGCGGACATTGCTGTCTCCCCGAAGGAACCAGAGCAGCTCATACGCGACCGCCGGAAAGTGCACCTTCTTGGTTGTGACCAGCGGGAAACCCTCGGCGAGGTCGAAGCGCATCTGGTACCCGAACACGCTCACGGTTCCGGTCCCCGTGCGATCACCTTTCGGCAATCCATTCGCGAAGACGTGGCGCGCGAGATCTTCGTACTGCGTTCGGATGATGCCGTGGGAGGGGGAATCGGACACGGGTTCCGACGATAGCGCGTGATGCGGTGGATGCGGGAGGGACGCCCTGCCCTACGCGAGGCGCGCGAGCTGGTGCAGCATGCTCTCCTCGGGGCGCCCTTCTCCCCAGAAGGCGTGCTGGGCGGCGCGGCCACCGTGGCGGAAGGTAGTCGCTACCGGCCAGCGCATCGGATCCCACGAACCGATGTCGCGGATGAAGGCGCGGCCGTCGGGCTCCTCCCAGACGACCAGGCGGCTACGCGCCGGACCGATGAAATGACCCTCGTGGGTGGTCAGTTCGCATGCCGCGACGGCCCGACTCCCCGGAGGGATCGAGGGTGTGCCGAGCCCGTGCGACAGCTCGTCGAGCATTGCCTCAAGGCCCGGTAGCTCCTCCCAGGTCTCAAGTCGTGTTGCTGTGACGTACCCGCGGGTGAGGATCGAGAGCCGTGGCAATGTGGGAACCACGACCTCGATCTCGAACGTCTGACCGAGGAGTCCGCCTGAGCGAACTGGCGTGAACCGCCCGAGTGCCGACGCGAAGTCGGGCCAGCGCTCGGGTTGCATGAGGAGCGCGACCGCCCTGGCGGCCGACGGCACCTCGACGGGGGCGTAGGTGCTCCACACCTGCTCGCTTGGCGGCACGGCGGGTGGAGAGCTCGCGGCGAGTGCGCCTTTCCGTAGCCGTGATTCGGGTGAGAAGGCGAGGCGCGCGTGGGAATGGGGGAAGGCGATGCCATACGCCCGCCGGTCATCGTCCTCCCACGCGCCCGGAAACCATTCGCCGATGAGTTGCGACGCGCCATCCAGCAGCTCACCGCGCGACAGTTGCCCGAAACCCGAACGCCGGCGTCTAAGGCGATGTCGTCCGAACGCCCGGTGAAACCCCACGAGATCGCGGATCCCCAGTCGGCGCCCCAGCATGTGCCAGCGGGTCGCGATGATGCCGGTCGCTAGTCGAAGATCTGCAACGTCGCGCTCGTCGTGGGGCCGTGCGTAGAAGGCGGCGTTGTAGAAGTCGGTCACCCAGCCAGCCGAGGTTGGTGCGGCGACTGAGGTGCCAGCCATCCGGGCAAACCTCACAGCGCGGCCAGCAGCTCCGCTCTTCGGCGAGGCATGCGATGCTTTGTGGTCAGGCATCTGCCGAGCGTAGTGTCCGTCGGGTAGACAGCGCGGCAGCTAGAGACGAACGTCCAGCTCGAAGGTCGTCAGCCGGTGCAACGGCTCGAATCCCAGCGAGCGATAGAGGCCCGCTGCGCCTGTCTCGTTCTCGGTATCGACGCCGAGCATCGCATGCGTCATCCCCGCAGCCTCGAAGGCTCGTAGCGACCGTTCGACCAACGCCGAGGCGATGCCTCGCTGCCGCCACGGGCGAAGCACAGCGAGGATTCCGATCCATCCCTCCCGGCGCCCCGTGACGAGCTCATCGTCGGGATAGTGAGCGTTGAACGAGAAGCCGACAACGTCGCCCTCTACGACAGCGACAAAGCTCAAGTCCGGGCGGGTCCCGTGCTCGCTCGTTCGTTTGCGCCAGCTCGCCGCCGATCGTTCGGTCGAGCCCCAATGATCCGCAAACGCGGCGTTGCTAACGATACGACACGCTTCAACGTACTGCGCGCCCCACGGCACGATCTCGACGCCGTCAAGGCGTCGCTCGGGACCCTCGTCTGCGAGCGCTCGGATGAGTTCGTCGTGCCATCTGACCGCCTGAAACCCTGCAGAGGCAAAGAGCGCTGCGACATCGACTTGCCATGAGAATGCGTCGCTTCTGATGTAAAGCGGCAGGCCGTTTTCGTACGAGCAAAGCCGCTTCCCCGCCCGCTCGACACCCCACTCGACGAGGCTGGTGCCGATTCCTCGACCGCGGAATCCGGGCTCGACATTGCCCGAGAGGTACGCGCGCTCGAGGCGCCTGCCGGACGGCTCGTGCCAGATGCGCGACCAACCCACAAGTCGCCCGTCCAGTTCGACGCCGCGGCTGTCGAGGGCCGGGTCGAAGTGGGCCTCGTCGAACATCTCGGCCACTTCCTCGACTGGCGTCGCAATCGGGATCGCGTCTGCTGCCTCACAGGTCCGGATGATGCGGTGAACGGCGTCGACGTCGCTTCGCGTCAGCGGGCGCGGGTGCACGGCTTACACGGTGGCCGTACGGAGCACGAAGGCGGTCGAGCCTTCCTGCACGAC
>JANNQQ010000059.1:0-4355 GCA_031400835.1 Actinomycetes bacterium
CACCAGGACACGTCCAGAGCGGACTGAAGCGCTCCCAAAATCGTGCAAATTGCGTGGTGCTTGCGCCGCGCGGGCCATCTGCGGTGCCAGGCACTTGGACACGTCCCGATCGGCCATCGCTCTTGGGAGCGCTGACTTCGAATCTACGTACCGCGACGGCGGTTCTTGCGTCTGCCAGAGTCTGCGACGGGAACCGGCGCGGCCGCCTCGGGGACGAACGGCAGCTCACTCCCGTCCTTGATTCCTTCCCGGACGATGGCGCGGAGCTCGTCGACGATCGCGGTATCGGTAGCTACCGGCTCGTAGGCTGCGAGTCGGGTCTCCACATCCTCGGAGCAGCGCTCAACGATGCTCTTCGCGCCGCGCCGCTCCCAGGTCTCGCGGTTGTCGCGGTCAATCACCGGACTCGTCAGCCAGAGCTCCTGGGGCCAGTGCGTCGTTGTGTGCTCGGCCATGATCAGGTGATTCTCGGCGAGCAGGTGATCGATGAGGCCATCCACCGGAAGATCGTCGAGCACGCCGATGTCGCGCACGAAGTGCAGAGCCTGCCCGCACATCTCGTCGTCGAACACGAGCTTCGGGAGGCTGAAGACGAGGACGTAGTCGAGCATCCCTGGCCCGGAGACGGAGTTCACGCCCGCAAGCGCCGCGAGCAACGCGCTGCCAAACGTCTCTGCGCCCGCCTGCGCGTCGAGCACCTTTGCATCCGAAAGCGCCATGTAGGCCTGGGTCGGGAGCTCGAGGGCCTTGGCGACCTCGACGTACGCAGCATCGAGATGAAGCGCCTCGATTGCGGCCATCGGTGCGCTTGCGGCCTTCATGTGGAAGGTTGCCGGAGCACCTCCGAAGATGACGGGCGCACCGGGTTTCACCAGCTGTGTCATCGTCACGCCTGCGAGCACGTCAATCGTGTGGAAGACGGTGGCTCCAATCAGCGTGACCGGTGCGATCAAGCCCATGAGCGTGACCGGAACGATCTCCACGGGAATTCCTGCCTCGACACAATCGAGAAGGTTCTGGCAGGAGTCCTCGCCGTAGCGAAAGTTGCCGGTCGCTGTCACCGTGAAGATCGACATCGGACGGGCAATCAGATCTGCACGGTCGGCGCGAAAGAGCTCCATCATCTGGGCCATGCGCGGCACGCCGTGCTCGGTGAACGCGCCTGAGACGACCGGCTTCGTTGAGTTCTCGAGGCAGAGCCCAAGGCGCCAAGCGTCCGAAACGTCGGCGGGGATGTCGTCCGTCGAGAAGGCGGTCGCAAGATAGGCGATGTTCTTGAGCCCGTGAGTAAGCCGGACGTATTCGACGAAGTCGGCGGAGGTCGCGTGCCGCGTCTCTCCCGTGCGATGGTCGGTGACGCGCAGGCCGCTTGAGCCGGGAACGAAGTGGACGTTGTCGCCGCCGATCTCGGCATGCGGGTTGCCCGAGCGGTCGTAGAGGGTGAACGACGAGGGTGCTGTGCGAATTGCCTCGTTCACCACCTCGCGCGGAAAGAGGATGCGCTCGCCGGTCGAATCGGTCTTGAGCCCAGCGGCGAGCAGACGTTCGCGGAGGACGGTACCGCGCACCTCCAGGCCGATCTCGGCGAGGACGCGACGGGCCTCGTCGAGGATCTGGGTCGTTAGATCGTCATCGAGAACACGGAGCCGGGGGCGCATCGGACACCCATCATGCCTCCAAACTGTTGACAGAGCCTGCGACGACGTGCAGGCTCTATGGAACGGCCGTTCCACATTGTAAAATGCAACAAACGCGAACCGGAACCCAGTCAATCGACCGCGCGGCGGAACTGCTCGTGCGCGTTGTCGAGTCTGACGACGCCCCCTCGGTCGGCGAGCTCGCCGTGGCCAGCGGGTTGCCAAAGAGCACGACGTCGCGCCTCGTTTCGGCGCTCGAGCGGCAGGGGCTTGTCCAGCGCGACTCGGGGCGGGCGGCACTGCTTCCTGGCCCGGTCCTCCTGCGGTACGCGCGGCGGGAGAGGACAGCACCTGACCTCATCGAACTGGCAGCGAATGCACTCGATCGGCTGGCTGAAGCCACAGGGGAGACCATCAACCTCGGGGTTGCGACCACGGCCGCTGTCGAGCAGCTCGATCAGCGTGACAGCCGGCACTACCTCGGATCGACCAACTGGGTCGGCAGGCGTGTTCCGCTGCACGCCTCGGCGATCGGCAAAGTCTTCATGGCATTTGGGGGGATCCCCGTCCCCGCCGGTCCACTCGAGCGTTTCGCGGCACGAACGCTTGTCGACCTCGACGAGCTCGCAACCGACCTCGTGGTGACGCGCACCCGCGGATATGCGACCGCGGTGGATGAGCTCGAACCGGGACTCTGGGCAATCGCCGCCCCGGTCTTCGACGCTGGCGGCTCGGTTGTCGCAGCCCTCTCCGTTTCCGGCCCTACAGTCCGCTTCCGCCCACGGCTGTTCGACGAGCTTGGCCGCGACCTTATCTCCGAGACCACGGCGCTTTCCATCCAGCTCGGACACGTCGACATCACGAAAGGTGCTGCATGACCGACCAAGACATCGACCTCGGCTCGCTCACTGACGACGAGCTCACGAGCCAGATGCACGACGACCTCTATGACGGTCTTGCGGCCGAGATCCTTGAGGGAACGAACATTCTCCTCGAGCGCGGTTGGGGTGCCGACAAGGTGCTCAATGACGCGCTCGTTGAAGGGATGCGGATCGTCGGCATCGACTTCCGTGACGGAATCCTCTTTGTTCCCGAAGTGCTGCTCGCGGCGAACGCGATGAAAACCGGAATGAACATTCTGCGGCCGCTTCTGGCCGAGACGGGCGCCGAGCGGATGGGCACGGTCGTGATCGGCACCGTGAAGGGTGACATCCATGACATCGGCAAGAACCTCGTCGCGATGATGCTCGAGGGTGCCGGCTTCGAAGTGATCGACCTCGGAATCAACAACCCGGTCGAGAAGTACCTTGCCGCAATCGAGGAGCACAAGCCCGACATCCTCGGAATGTCGGCGCTGCTGACGACAACGATGCCGTACATGAAGGTCGTCATCGACACGATGGTCGAGCAGGGGATCCGCGACGACACCATCGTGCTCGTAGGCGGTGCGCCGCTGAACGAAGAGTTTGGCAAGGCGGTCGGCGCCGATGCGTACTGTCGCGATGCTGCAATCGCGGTCGAGACGGCGCAGGCCCTGGTACTCGCGCGACGGGCGGCGGCGCGAGCGAATTGAGCGACAAGCCTGTAGCGCTCCTCGATGAGGAGGTGACGGTCGGCTCCGACGCGGCCGCGCGCGTTCTTGTCCTCGCCTGCGGTGCGATCGCGCGAGAGGTGCTTGCTGTGATCAAGCTCAACGGCTGGGATCACGTCGAGGTGCGCTGCCTCCCTGCAAAGCTTCACTCGACGCCAGCCCTGATCCCGGCCGCGGTTGACGCGAAGCTCACGGAGCTTGCAGGCCGCTACGAGCACGTGTTCGTGGGGTATGCCGATTGCGGGACTGCGGGCGCGCTCGATGTCGTACTCGAACGTCACGGGGTCGAGCGGCTCCCTGGCGCCCATTGCTACGGGTTCCTCGCGGGGAACGCCGAATGGGATGCAATGCAGGAGGACGAGCCAGCGACGTTCTATCTCACCGACTTTCTTGCACGCCATTTCGATGCGCTGGTCTGGCGTCCACTGTGGCTTGACCGGCACCCGCAGCTCCTCGAGGAGATCTTCGGCAACTACAAGCGGCTCGTGTTTCTCGCGCAGACCGATGATGAAGGCCTTGCCTCGAGGGCCCGCGAGGCAGCCGAGCGACTCGGGCTCGACTACGAGCTACGACGGACGGCGTACGGCGATCTCCGGCCGGCACTCGAACGCGCGGTGGACAAGGTCGTGGCCGGTGGTTGAGCTCACCGTGATCCTGTGGCGTGACATTCCGGCCCAAGTGACCTGCGGCTCGGGTCGCTCGGCTACGCGTGCGGTGCTTTCTGATCGCTTTCAGGAGGCGATTGACGATGCAGCGATGGCCGCGGGGCTTTCCGGAACTGACGCGTATCTCGAGGAGTGGCGACGCGAGGCCCGCACGCGCGAAGGCGATGACGCAGGTGCTGTGGCTGCGGAGGTCGAGAGGCTGGAAGCCGAGTACACCGACGACAGCCTCGCCCGCCTCGTGCGGGCGCGGGGATTGGACGAAGCGTGACCGAGACGATTCTCAGCTCTCTGACGAAAGAGGTCGTGCTCGGTTTCGACCGACCCTTCGTGATCATCGGAGAGCGCATCAACCCCACCGGACGTAAGCAGCTTGCCGCAGAGATGGCAGTCGGAAACTTCGACACAGTGATTGCCGACACGATCGCCCAGGTGGAGGCCGGCGCGCAGATGCTCGATGTCAAC
>JANNQQ010000060.1:0-10529 GCA_031400835.1 Actinomycetes bacterium
TGGGACCAGACTGTGGCGGACGTCTACGCGCTCTACCAGCGCAAGCTCCACGGCTCGAACGCGGTCGACTTCGACGACATGCTGATGCTGACCGTTGAGGTGCTTGAACGCTTCCCCGAGGCGCGCACGCGCTGGCAAGAGGCGTTCCGCTACATCCTCGTCGACGAGTACCAGGATACGAACCATGCCCAGTACCGGCTGCTTCAGTTGCTCGCCGCGAGTCACAAGAACGTGTTTGCGGTTGGAGATCCAGACCAGTCGGTCTACGGGTTCAGAGGCGCTGACATCCGCAACATCCTCGACTTCGAGCGAGACTTTCCCGGGGCCGGAACAATCGCGCTCGAGCAGAACTACCGCTCGACCAACGCGATCCTTTCGGCCGCGAACGCGGTCATCGACAACAACCGTGATCGCAAGCCGAAGTCGCTGTGGTCGGATCTCGGTGAGGGTGACCCGGTCGAGGTGGTGGAGACCGAAGACGAGCATGCGGAGGCGAGGTTCGTCGCGGCCGAGATCGCGCGGCTCGTCGAGGGAGGTTGGTCGGCGAACGAGCTCGCAGTCTTCTATCGGACGAACGCGCAGTCGCGGGTGCTCGAAGACGTGCTTGTGCGCCAGCAGATCCCATATCAGGTGATCGGCGGCCCGCGGTTCTACGAACGAGCCGAGATCCGGGACGCGATTGCCTACCTCATCGTGCTCAACAACCCCGCCGATGCCGTGTCGCTCATGCGGATAGCCAACCGGCCGCGGCGGGGGATCGGCGACACGACGATCCAGCGCCTCGTCGCGCACGCAGCCGCGCTTGGAATCCCACTCTGGGACGCGCTGGCCGAGCCAGAAGCGGCAGGTGTTGGTACCGCAGGTGTGAAGGCAGTGCGTTCGTTCCGTACCGTGATGGAATCGCTCATGTCGTCGGCGCAGGAGCTTGAGCTTGATGAGCTTCTAGAGACCGTGCTTGAGCGATCCGGAACGACGGAGGCGTACGAGGCTGAGCGGACGATTGAGGCACGCGGCCGAATCGAGAATCTTGAGGAGCTGGTTGGTGTTGCGCGAGAGTTTCGGGCCGAGCGGGAGGAGTCCACCCTCGACGCATTCCTCCAGGAGATCCAGCTTCAGTCCGACCAGGACACGCTTGCCGAGGATGGTGCTCAGGTCACGTTGATGACGATTCACAATGCAAAAGGGCTCGAGTATCGAGGTGTGTTTTTGATCGGAATGGAGGACGGGATCTTCCCGCACTCGCGTTCGATCGAAGACAACGAGATCGAGGAGGAGCGACGGCTTGCCTACGTCGGCATGACGCGGGCCATGGAAAAGCTGACCCTCACCCACGCGACCGCCCGCTCGCTGTACGGCCGGCGTGACTACAACCTCGCCTCGCGGTTCCTTGATGAGCTGCCTGCCACCGTTGCGCGGGAGCGACTGCGTCCGGCGTCGTGGTCGGGCTACGCCTCGTCGCCGCGGCAGACTCCGCCGCGAGGAGATCGGGTCGAGATCCCGCAGCTTGCGACCGGCGACTCGGTCAAGCATGCGTCGCTTGGCGAGGGAGTTGTAACGCGGATCGAGCCGGGGGGCGTCGCGACCGTGCGCTTTGCCGCCGACGGGAGCGAACGCCGGTTGATGCTCGAGTACGCACCGCTCGAACGGATCTAGAGGTTTCGTGCGTCGACTCAGCCTCGGTCTGGCACTTGTCATCCTGGTGCTCTCGCTAGCCGGCTGGCTGGGTGACCGGTTCTGGGTAGGCGAGCTCTCGTCGAGCATCCGGCCTCAGCTTCTGATTGCCGCGATCCTCGTCGGCGTCGTAGCGCTGGTGCTGCGGGCCGGCGTTGGTGCGGTGCTCATCGCAATTGCGATCGCCGCCAACGTCTTCGTTCTCGCGTCACTCTACGGGGGGACTGACACCCGGCCTGTTGGGTTGGATCGCCTGGTCATCGCGCACGTGAACATGCAACACCGCGGGCTCGATCAGGCCGAGCTCGCGCAGGTGCTCAACGAGCGCAAGCCTGACCTACTGTTTTTGCTTGACCCACCTCGAGAGTGGGTACGCAAGCACCGTGCCTTTTCGGGATACGGAGTCTTCGGTGATGGATCGCCCAAGGTCGCGGCGGTCGTGCTGGCCGTTCAGAGGCCCTCGCTGGTCGGTCGACCATTCGTAGAGGGCCTCCCTGGTTCGGCGCTTGTGGTCGAGACGACGATCGAGAATCAGCCGCTTTGGATCCTCGGACTCCACACCCAGTCACCAATGACGCCACACAAGCTGTGGAAGCGAAACCGCACGCTGCGCATTGCAGGATTGCTTGCGGCGCAGCCCGCGGGCGCAAGGATCGTGCTTGGTGATCTGAATGCGACCCCGTGGTCGGACGCGCTCAAGCAACTCGAGCGCGTCGCAGGTCTCAAGAACTCGATGGAGGGTCGAGGGGTTCAGTCTTCCTGGCCGGCGCTCCTCGGCCCGTTCGGTGTCGCGATCGACCAGTTCCTCGCGTCGGACGAGATCGTGGTGCTCAAGCGCCAGACGGGGCCGACGTTCGGCTCAACACATCGATCGGTGTGGGTCACCGTGGCGCTCGCACAGTCTCAGTAGGATCGACGCGTGTCCTACCGCGTCCGACCCGTCCGCGATCTCGCCGAGTACCGCGCCGCCATCAGCGGGATCGGGCACTACTTCGGCTGGCAGCCCACCGAAGAGGACGCTGAACGATTCTCGCGGTATCTGCCTATTGAGCGGATGCTCGCCGTCCTCGATGGCCCGAACATCGTCGGTGGAGCCGGTGCGATCCCGTTCGAGCTGACGATCCCGGGTGGCCCTGTCCCGTGTGCTGGAGTCACCGTCGTCGGCGTGCTGCCCTCTCACCGTCGGCGCGGACTGTTGCGCAGGATGATGGAGCTGCAGCTGCGCGACGTCCGCGAACGCGGTGAGCCGATCGCGGCGCTGTGGGCATCCGAGGAGGGGATCTACGGTCGCTACGGCTACGGCATGGCGACCCTCGCGCTCATCCTCGACATCGAGCAGACCGCGGTGAAGATTCGCTCCGATCTACCCCGCGAAGGATCGCTCCGCCTGGTTGGCGCTGAGGAGGCAGCAAAGGTCTTCTCGAAGCTCTACGACCGCGTTGCTCGGGTCACGACCGGCTTTACCAGTCGGTCGCAGGCCTGGTGGGAGGTCAGGACGCTTCGCGACGATCCCGACCGTCGTCGTGGAGCTGGGCCGCTGAACCATGTTCTGTACGAACGCGAAGGCCGCCCCGCGGGGTATGCGCTCTACCGGATCGCGGAGGAGGGGTCAGGGCCTGACAACTGGAAGAAGACGGTCAAGGTGGCGGAGATCGTCGCCATCGATGACCGTGCCTCGCGTGAGCTGTGGCGATTCCTGTTGGAGATCGACTGGGTCGATCGCGTCTCGATGATGGACGTCGCGGTCGACGACCCGCTGCTGCTGCACGTCGATCGTCTCAACAAGCTCGGCACCAAGCTGTTCGACGGCTTGTGGTTGCGCATGATCGATGTCCCGGCCGCGCTGGCCGCGCGTCGTTACGCGACCGATGGGCGCGTGACTCTTGAGGTCACCGCCGATCCCACGTTCCCCGACAACGTTGGCACCTGGACAATCGACGGCGGCACCGTGCGCCGCACCACGCGCCGCCCCGACGTTCGACTAGGCGTGCAGGCGCTGGCGTCGGCGATGCTCGGGGGATTCTCGTTCGCGCAGCTCGCGCGTGGGGCACTTCTCGAGGAGGGAAGTCGGGGCGGTCTTGGCCGTGCGGATGCTCTCTTCCGGGTCGATCGCGCACCGTTCTGTCCCGAGGTCTTTTGACGCGCATCGCTGCGATCGCGGTAGCGCGGCTCGACGGTCCGCGATCGGTCATCCCGAGGGAGCCGCTATCATCGGCTGTTCGGGGCGCTTAGCTCAGTTGGGAGAGCACCAGCTCGACAAGCTGGGGGTCACTGGTTCGAGCCCAGTAGCGCCCACTCGAAGAAAGGCCCGCTCAGGTGGGCCTTTCTCTTGGGGAGGCGGCACGTTCAACCTTCGATTCAGCCCTCGTCGGCCCCTGCGGCTCGCTGAACCGCGCACGAGACGCGTGCGCAGCGTTCTTGAGTCGTCATCTGCCAGCGATCGCGGTACGTCGGTCTAGCTCGCTTCCAGGAGAACGGGGTCACCTACAACGACCCGTCCCGGCTGCACCGTTGAGCCGTAGACGCCAAGACAGCTTTGGCGCTCCTGGGCGATAGCCCGAAGAATTGATGGATCGCGCTCGCTCGTCGCCGGATCGATGTTGACGAGCACGCAGCGTTGGTCGCGCTTATCGACGCGCATCCGGACGTCTCCCACCCGAACGACGGAGCCGACCCACGCGTCCTCCGGAAACGGAACGTCGTCCGTCGCCTCGATGAGCAGGTTGGGACGGAAGCGCTGCGCATCAAGTTCGGAGCCGACGAGTGCAGCAAGTCCTTCGATGGTCTGTGCGGTGATGAGTGAGAGCGGCATCGTGTCGAAGACGCCGACGTCTTGCTTGATGACGCGTACGCCCTCTCCCAGTTCGGCCGCGAGCTCGGGGTCGGTGACGTCGAGCTCGTGACCTGTCGGTGTGCGAACGAGAGTGACCGACGCGTCGGGTCGGTCGGGCTCAGCAAATGAAGGCGTGTAGCGCCGCAGCTCGGGTAGTTCACGAATGGTCAGCCACGGAAAGCCGCTGCGAACGACCCCGCCTCGAATGAATGCCCAGCGGCGGTCGCCAGCGAGGCCGTGCCACGAAATCACGACCTCGTCAAGGTTCTCGGCGGCCATCGATTTGACGGGATATCGCCAGAGCGCGGTGACCCGTCCAACCTCGCGGTCGGTCAACTCCTGTTACAACCTGAGATCATGCAACCACCGTATACGCGGGCGTCGTCTCAGCCGCGCAAGCTGGACACTCGACGGGTCGTTAGACCGGTGAACGACTGGCGCGGGCGGCTGAAACCACACGCGGTACGTCTACCTCTCTACGGTGACTATCGCGAGCGCGGCGACCTCTGGGACTGACGGCCTCGCCGTCCACGTCCCGCCTTTCCAGGAGGTCAGTCTCGTGTCCAGCACCACAGCGCTCGGCATCGCAGCCACAGTTTGCGGTGTCTTCATGGGGCTCTCGCCTCTTCTGCAACTCCGCACCATCGTCGAGCGGCGCTCATCCGACGACATTTCAGTGCCATTCTTTGCCGTCCTGATCGTCGGCTTCGTGCTGTGGCTCTCCTACGGCATCGCGCTCGGTAACACGGCGTTGATCGTGTCGAACTCCATTGCACTTATGTCGTACGCGATCACCATGGTGGCGGTGTTGCAGTTTCGGAAGAGTTCCTAACGCTGCACCCCCATCACGATCGTTCCAACGTAGCCTGCGCCCTTTTTCGCCAGCTTGAGCTGTGAGCGGCTGCCGCCGTTGCGGTAGATCGAGTCCTCAGCGTTGCGGATCTCACGGGAGGGCCGCTTGTTGTACGGGGCGCGCTTGTACACCTGATCGGTTAGGGAGTCGTTGAAGTAGAGCTGGCCCGTATGAACGACGCTGCCGCCGAGTGCGACCCGCACGTGGATGTGGACGGTGCGACCCGAGTACCAGCCGGGGTACACCGTCGTGAAGGTGGCAAGACCGTTCTTGTCCGTCTTCTGGATCCCGCGGAGGAACCGTTCGCTCTCGGTGTTCTGGACCGCTGTGCCTGAGTAGACGCCATCGGCTCCGCAGTGCCAGATGTCGACGGCTGCACCCTTGATCGGCTTGCAGCTAGAGACGTTCAGGACGGTCGTTCGAAGCGTGAGCAACACGCCGGGGCGGCCCTCACGGATATCGCGACGTACCTTGTCACCATCGAGGTAGTACGGGCCTTCGGTCGCTTCAGGGGAGAGAACGCACCTAACGAGACCGGAGGCGACCGCGGCTGGGCCCGAGCCGGCAGCTTCGGCGGTTTCGGTTGCATCGAGCTTCAAGGCCGTGGCTCCGAGAGCGGTCGCCGCGAGCCCGCCGAGCGACAGGATCGACGTGCGTCGGGTGACGCGGGCCTCGTCGCTGGGGTTCTGGGAGTGATCGTTGTTGGTCATAAACGAAGAGTACGAGGCGTACCTGAGACGACGCTGAGTACGATCGAACCAATCCGTCCGCGAAGGAGTCAGATGAAGATCCGCGCCGCTGTCCTCGAGGAGTTTGGCAAGCCGCTTGTCGTTCAGGAAATCGATCTTGCTGAGCCCCGCTCGGGTGAGGTCCTCGTGCGCCTCGCTGCGTGTGGCGTGTGCCACACCGACCTCTATACCGCGTCCGGAGCCGATCCCACTGGGTATGCGCCGTGCGTTCTCGGTCACGAGGGTGCGGGCGTGGTCGAGGAGATCGGAACGGGGGTCACCCTCGTGAAACCCGGCGATCACGTGATCACGCTCTTCGCCCCCGAATGCGGGCAATGCGTTCACTGTCTCAGCGGCCGCACGAACCGCTGTACCGCGATCCGCGAGCAGCAAGGGCTCGGGTACCTGCCCGATGGAACGTCTCGTCTTTCTCGTGGTGAGGAGAAACTGCGCCACTTCATGGGCACCTCGACCTTCGCCGAGTACACGGTGATGCCGGAGATCGCGCTCGCAAAGGTGAATCCCGAAGCGCCACTCGAGGGCTGCGCTCCGTTCGCCTGCGGTCTCGCAACCGGGATCGGCGCCGCGCTCTACACCTCCGCTGTGCAGCCCGGATCGACGTGCGTCGTCTTCGGCTGTGGCCTCGTCGGACTCGGAGCAGTGATCGGGGCGCGGCTCGCGGGCGCTGGAAGAATCATCGCGATCGATCTCTCCACGGAGCGGCTTGTGAGCGCGCGCCATCACGGCGCAACAGATACCCGCGTCGCCGACGCCGACACGGTCGAGTGGATTCGCTCAGAGACCGATGGCTTCGGCGCCGACTATACGTTTGAAGCCACGGGCAACGTCGCGGTGATGCAGCAGGCGGTCGAGTCTGCGCGCGAGGCTTGGGGGCTTGCAACGATGATCGGCGTCGCTGGCAAAGGGGAGACGCTCGAGATCATCCCACGGTTTCTCATCACAGGTCGTCGCGTCACGGGCTCATCATTCGGCGGCGTGAAGGGGCGTACGCAAGTGCCAGAGCTTGTCGACCGTTGGCTGGCCGGCGAGATCGATGTGGAGTCACTCCTCAGCCACCGGCTAACGCTCGACGAAGTGAATCGCGGGTTCGAGCTGATGGAAGCGCAGGACGGGATTCGAAGCATCATCACGTTCGGGTAACCACTCCTGCCAGGTCCAGGCAGACCAGTCCAGTCCAGTCCAGACTTCAGTCTGCACTGAATGACCGGGAGCGCGGTGCGTCGAGGCGGTATCGCGGTGCGCTTCCCTCAGTGCAGACTCAAGTCCGCACTGGACTATGGGTCGATTACCTGCCCTTTGCCGATCACTACGACGCCGTGCTCGGAGATCTTGAACCGCTCGCGATCGGCGGCTTCGTCGACTCCGATCTGAGCTCCCGCAGGAACACGGACGTTCTTGTCGATGATCGCGTTGCGGATGATTGCACCTCGGCCGACATCGACGTTGTGCATGAGCACGGCTCCCTCGACCTCAGCGCCCGAGTGGATGACGACGCGCGGCGCGAGCACCGAGCGGCGCACCGTCCCGCCCGAGACGATGACGCCCGGGCACACCATCGACCCGATCGCGGTACCCGTGCGTCCTGGCTCGTGGTGAACGAACTTCGCGGGCGGGTACGGCGGGTAGTGGGTGAGAATCGGCCAGGTGAGGTTGTAGAGGTTGAACACCGGGTGCACCGAGATCAGATCCATGTGCGCCGAGTAGTAGGCGTCGAGCGTCCCGACGTCGCGCCAGTAGCCCTGGTCTCGCTCGGTTGAGCCAGGGACCTCGTTGGTCGCAAAGTCGTACACGCAGCCTCGCCCCTCAGCGACCAGGGCCGGCATGATGTTGCCGCCGAGGTCGTGTCGTGAGGTCGGGTCGGTCGAGTCGCGGGTCACCGTCTCGATCAGTGCCTCGCGGGTGAAGATGTAGTTGCCCATCGAGGCGAAGACCTCGTTGGGCGCATCGGGAAGCCCGATTGCGTCGTCGGGTTTCTCGCGGAAGGCACGGATCTGGACGCCGTCGCTCGCGGTCTCCATCACGCCAAACTCGGTCGCCTGCTCGATCGGGACGCGAATCCCGGCGACCGTTACCCCTGCGCCTGTCTCAAGGTGCTGCGCAAGCATCTGTCTCGGATCCATCCGGTAGATGTGGTCGGCGCCGAAGACGATCACGTGATCGGGCTCCTCGTCATGGAGGAGGTTGAGGTTCTGGTAGATCGCGTCGGCCGAGCCCGCGAACCAGCGCGGCCCTCGGCGCATCTGAGCGGGAACCGTCGTCACGTAGTTGCCGAGTAGGGCCGAGAGGCGCCAGGTCAGCGAGATGTGACGATCCAGGCTGTCACTCTTGTACTGCGTCAGCACCACGATCTTGAGGAAACCCGCGTTGACCAGATTCGACAGTGCAAAGTCGACCAGTCTGTACGTTCCCCCGAACGGAACCGCTGGCTTGGCGCGGTCGGCGGTGAGAGGCATCAAGCGCTTGCCCTCGCCACCCGCCAGAACGATCGCGACCACCTTCGCTGACATCACACAACCTCGGCCTGTAGGAGTGATCGATAGAGCACTACGGTTTCCTCTGCGAGGCTAGCCCAAGAGAACTGGTCGGCAGCGCGCGCGCGTCCCGCAATCCCCATTCGGCGGGCACGGTCGGGATCGGAGATGAGAGCGTTGACCCGCTCGGCAACCGCGGCCGCGAACGCGCGGGGATCGGCGGGCTCGCGCGTGAGTGGGTCACCGATCTCGAACGGGATGAGGAGACCTGTCTCCTCATCGTCGACCACCTCCGGGATCCCACCTGTCCGGGTAGCCACAACCGCCGTCTCACAGGCCATCGCCTCGAGGTTAACGATTCCGAGCGGCTCATAGATCGACGGGCAG
The DNA here is from genome assembly GCA_031400835.1 of Actinomycetes bacterium. Classification (GTDB taxonomy): domain Bacteria; phylum Actinomycetota; class Thermoleophilia; order Gaiellales; family Gaiellaceae; genus Gaiella. The sequence goes on from JANNQQ010000060.1 coordinate 8,965, forward strand.
ACGAAGACGGTTGCGTGGGAGAGAATCTGGATCAGGTCGACCTTCGGAAGCATTCCTTCGATGAGCACAAGTGATCCTCGACGCACGCGGACGTCGTCGACCAGCGCTGTGATTTCGCGCGCGATCTCTACCGTGTCTGGGGCTCCTACGCACAGCACGATCTGGGCCATTGGGTCGATCGCGGGCGCAGCGGCAAGGAGATGAGCAAGACCTTTCTGTCGGGTCACGCGTCCGACGAAGACGACCGACGGTCGCTGGGGATCTATCCCGTGACGCTCGAGCACGTCTGTCGCGAGGTCTGGGCGATATTCCTCTGTGTCGATGCCGTTGTGGATGACGTGGACGCGATCGGGAGCGATGCTCGGATAGGCGGCGAGAACATCGCGTCGCATCTCGTGCGAGACGGCGATGATCGCATCCGCGCCCTCGAGCCCGGTGCGCTCGCAGAACGACGAGAGGGCGTAACCGCCGCCGAGTTGCTCGGCCTTCCAGGGTCGGAGCGGCTCAAGGCTGTGCACCGTCGCTACGTGGGGGATGCCGTAGAGAAGCTTGGCAAGGTGCCCGCCAAGCTGCGCGTACCACGTGTGGCTGTGGACCAACGCAGCATCCCCTGCAGCCCCAGCCATCGCGAGATCAATAGACATCGTCGTGAGGGCTTCAGCGTGTGGTGAGCCGTCGGCAAGAGCGTTCCAGCCTGTGTACGCGCGGACGGGTGGGACGAGGTCTGCGGAGCGGGCCGCCCCGAAACAGTGAACCGTCAGGTCGACGTGGGCAGCAAGCTCGCGGGCGAGGTACTCGACGTGGACCCCCGCACCGCCGTAAACCTCAGGTGGATACTCGCGGCTCAGGAGGGCGACGGGAAAGCGCGCGGGCACAGTGAGAGTGTCCCAGTTCGGGCATGAGCCTGCACTGAGGGAAGCGCGCTTCGGTGCCGTTTCGACGTGGCCGCTCTCCCGGTCCTACAGTGCAGACTGAAGTCTGGACTGGGCAACTGGCGGACTGGGCAACGGGGCAACCGGCGGAACGGGGGGACAGGAGGCTTAGGTCTCTCCGTCAAGTGCCCGCTCGAAGGACGTCACGCACGCCTCACAGATTCCGTGCGTGATCGTCGGCGCCATTCCGTTCACGTCGAAGTTCAAGTGCATGGCGGCCTCGTCGAGATCGAGCCAGATTCCCTCGACATCGAACCGCCGGCACCATCCACAACGGGTGATGAAGGTCGTCGGATCGCAGTCGGTTCCGCCGACGAGAGCGGCCATGAGGCGGGCGAGACCTTCGCTCGTTGGGTGCGGGATTGATGTCGATGTGCCTCCGCCGCGCCCGCTTACAGGTTGCCGCCACGGCGCCGATGGCGACGCCTGCCGCTCAATTCCCGTTGGCGCCAGGTTCGGTGGCGTGTGCGGGAGCGAGCTACGAACTGACTGCCGGGGTGCGGAGTACCCGCGGCGCGTGGTGTGGTCTTTCATGTGTTCCTCCTGCGGCGCCGCAATCGTCGGGAAATGAGACGTAGTGAGCGGCGGCCGCGCCATCCACTCCTGCTGACACTAGGGCTGCCTCGCTGCGGG
>JANNQQ010000061.1:0-23794 GCA_031400835.1 Actinomycetes bacterium
GGGCGAGCCGCCCGAACCGGACGAGAGGGATCAGCGGCGAAGCGAGCGCGTAGACAAGCCGTCGCGGGGCAGTCCAACTCCCGTTCAGTGCTCTATCGGCACCGTACAGTCGGCCCGCCGCAAACCGCACCGCTGCCGAGGCTCTCACAGAAGACGGATTGATGTGCCTGACGCGCGCGCTCGAGAGGTAGAACCGCGCGCCCTCACCAGACAACGTCTCATGGAACCCGCTGCCACGCTCGAGCAGCGTCGCGAGAGGGTCACGCCCGTCGAGTGCTGAGCGCCGATACGCGACGTTGTGATTTGGCAGATCGTCTTGCTCGCCGGGGATGACCGGGCAGGCCCAGGCCCCGTACCCGACGTACATGTTTGCCTGCGCGAGGCGCGCAGCACCAACGTTCGCGTTCTCGATCGCGCAGCCGACGACCGTCCACGGGCCACCGAACGCCTCGACGAGACGTTCGGCGCAGTCGAACGTGGGGAATGCATGGTCTTCCAGCAGGCAGACAAGAGGCGCTGTCGTCCGCTGGAAGCCTGTTGCTAACGCTCGATCCGGTGAGATCGCATCGAGGTCGCTTATCTCCTCAAACGTGTGGAAGTGCTCGCTCAAGTCGAGCGGGATTGGCGGCGCTTCGGCCGTGATGCGCACGACTACAACCTCGAGCTCCGATCGGATCGTCTGCGCGCGAAGCGCCTCCATGAGCAGGTCGACGGGCGATCTCGAATCGCCCGTGGCCACGATGAACGCCATCGAAGCGGTCATCTAACGTCAACCACCCCGGCGCGGCTGTACGCATCGATAAAGCGATCCGCGAAACGCTCGATGGCCAGTTCGCGCAACGCGAACTCGCGGCCGGCAAGGCCGAGGCGGTCGATCTCGGCAGGCTCGTCGAGGAGCCGTACGAGCTCGGCCGCAAGCGCGTCGACGTCGCCCGGTGGGACGGTCACCGCTCCACCGCTCGCGTCCGCGAGCTCTCCGAGCCCACCGACCGCCGAGGTCACGAGGGCCTGCCCGCGCATCAAAGCCTCGGCTGCGGAGCGGCCGTAGGGCTCCTCCCACGTCGATGGAACGACGTGTACCCAACCGCCAGCCAGCTGCGCACCGAGAACAGATCGGTCGACGTGTCCGAGGAACGCGACCGAGCCCGAAACGCCGAGATCGTCTGCCAACTTCTGAGCTTGCGGAAGGTCAGTCCCGCCGCCTGCCACGACAAGGCTAGCGTCTCGGAACTTTTGCAAGACGACTGCGAACGCTTTGAGCAGGTAATCGACGCCTTTCTCCTGGACGATCCGTCCTGCAAACGTGATCGTTGGCGCGGGTGCCCGCTCGACCGAGCCGGCGCAGACGGGCACGCCGTTCCAGATGGTCTCGTCGATGGAGATTCCCAACGCGCGAAGTCGTGCTTCGACCCACCGGCTGTTCGCGACGACCCGATCAAATGCCCCTCGCCACCGTCGATCGAGGCGTCGCTGAACCTCAAGCGCAGGCCAATCCCGCAAGGGGACACACGCTGAGTGAAGGCACGCGCGTCCAGCGTCGACACGACATGCACTTCCGTCTGGCAACTGCTTGGTGCTCCGCGGGCACACCGCCCTGTAGTCGAGGACATGTAACACGGCCGGCACGTCACGCAGGAGCGGGAGAATGAGCGGCGAGAGTTGCGTGAGATACGACCGAACATGAACGACGGACGGCCTGAACTGCTTGATCTCGCGTTTGAGGCTGAGCGCCGCAGCCGGGTTTCCGCATTGAACGAGCGTCCGCCAGCGCGTGACCGTCCCAAAGCCCGTCGCGTCCGCCTCAATCGCGGTGTTCGGTAGAGGTTGCGCCGAGGAGGAGAAAAGGCGGACGTCATGTCCGCGCCGCCGCAGCTCGTCGCGAAGCTCGAGCAGCACGATCTCAGCACCGCCCGTCGCCGTACCGTAATCGCTGACGAGCAGTACTTTCATCCCCACTCTCCGCCCTGCTGGCATGTCTACCCCGAATACCGGGTCACACGTCGAGCTTACGCACGACCTCGAGAGCGCCCCAACACCGCGGGCTACGATAGTTGCTCGGGCGACGTGGCCGAGTGGTTAGGCAGAGGCCTGCAAAGCCTCGTACAGCGGTTCGAATCCGCTCGTCGCCTTAACGTTCACAACGCGCTAACGCACCACCCATACCCTGATCGCGTGCTCACTCGAACCCTCGCCCTTCTAGGACTCGCTATCACCGTTTGTGTGGCCGCCCTCCTCGGCGCGACCCGTGCAGCCTCGGCCGACGCAGCCACCACTGACTGCGTCGCCAAGCCCACTGACGGTCCCCTCTGGATCGAGTACGGCGACGGATCCGTACCCCTGGAGGTACGCGCGGTGTTCTCGCGGCCTGGAATTGTCGTCGCGTCGACCGGCGTCGCCCTACCCTCGCGGTACCGTGACCTCGGAGCACGAACCACGTACTTCGTCCTGAAGCTTCCGAGCCTCGTCGGGGCGCCAGGGGCTCCCGCCGATCCAGCGACGATCGACGAGGTCGCCGATAGGACATACGAACGTGCGGTCGCCTCGACGCTGTGCGAGCAGCCCTGGATCGCGCTCAACGAACTCGCCGGTCCGGCGAATCCGGTTCCCTGGGCCGACACCGTCCGCACCTACCGCCAGAACATCCTGGCTCTTATGCAACGACTGGCGGTCCGTGGCGCGACCCCTGTCCTCCTCGTCCATGGCAGCCCCGTCTATACGGGAGAGGCGAAGGCCTGGTGGAAGAGCGTCGGCACGACCGGGCACATCGTCTACGAGTCGTACTACAAGGCCCCCGGGATCGTGCAGCGCGGCCGGATCGTCGGGCCGCGGCGCCTGCGTCTCGGGATGCGCTCGGTGATGACGTCGTTCGCGAACACCGGCGTCCCACGGAACCACCTCGGGGTCATGCTCGGATTCCAGGTCGCACCCGGAAAGTACGGACGCGAAGGGCTGCAACCGAGCAGCGAGTGGTTCCGGTACGTCAAGTGGAACGCTCTCGCGGCCCGCCAGGTCGCTCTCGACGACGGGCTCGGCTCGGTCTGGTCATGGGGTTGGGGCAATCTCAGCGCCGCGGCCAAGGATCCCGACAAGCCAGCCGCCGCCTGCGTGTACCTGTGGGCGCGCGATCAATCGTTGTGCGATGGGAAGACGGCCGCTGGCGTCGGTTTCAAGCCTTCTCTTGTCGAGGGCCCGATCGTGGTAACCGACGGTGTGCAGTGCCTCTCGGTCGTGGGGAAGCTTCCACGAGCGACGGTCCTTGAGCACTCCGCCTATCTGGGCAACCTCGATGCTGCGGTGAGCGCAACATTCGTTCGCCAGGTATTGCGCAAACGGCTGCCGATCGCGAAGAGCGACATCGATGCCGCCGAGGGGGCGGTGATTGCGGGGGCATTTGCGGGGGCGCGCGACGTGTATCTCGCTGAACTACTCGCTCATCGGGCAACGCTCGGAATCGCGCGCGGCGTTCTCGAGGACGCGCTTCGACGTGAGCGGGTTGTTGAGCTTGTCGGCGAGACCGGGGTGCTCCCGTGGACCGCCGACGCAGTTACCAGCGCCATCGACACCGCCACGTGTCGGAAGGATCGGCTTCCGGGTCGCGGTAACTTCCCGGTCTCCGACCGCCGCGAGAGCGCCGGCGTTCCGCTGGGCGCGTCGCTCCCGTTCCTGCTGGCCGACACGACCTCCCCCACCGCTGCGGCAAGTCTCACAGCGACGGGAGCTGTGCCGACGATCACCCTCGACTGGGCAGATCCCACTGAGCCCGACGTCCTCGGGTATCTCATCGATCGTGCGCCTGCCGCCGACGGCACCTTCGTTTCGCTGACGACACAGCCGTGGCCGCGCTCGTATTGGAATGACCCGAAGGCGCCACCTGGCGCGGTCTACCGTGTGCGCGCGGTCGACGCAGCGGGGAACATCTCCGCGCCGACAGTCGTCGCCTTAGCCGCACCGGCTCCGACCTCGTAGCGTCCGCCCTTCTGACTACCGTCGTAGTCGTGCAATCCGACTCCGTGAGAGCGGTACCGATGACCGAGCCCGCGACCGAGCGCTGTATGCGTTGCGCCGCCTCAATGGAGTGGCGCCACGGCACGTGGCAGTGCCCGCGATGCCGCTTCAAGATCGGCTGCTGCGAAGGACCGACGGCCGAGTGCTTCCCGGAGAACAACCGGTGACCGATCTCGCAGCGGCGCTGTCCGCGGCTCGGATCGTGGACCTCACCCAACCTCTCGGCCCGGCAACGGGACTCTGGCCAGGATCGACACCGTTCGCCGCCCCCACCGTCTCCGAGTACGACACCGGTGGGTCGTTCGCCCGGGATCTCCGTGTGCCTGAGCACGCAGGAACGCACCTCGATGCGCCTGCCCATTTCGTGCCTGGTGGCCGCCGCATTCATGAGCTCGATGTCGACTCGTTCATTCGGCCGGCGGTGAAGCTCGATGTTCGAGCCTGGGTCAACGGGGATGCAACCGTGACGATCGGGCGCGACGTCATAGAGGAGCTCGAGCGGCGCGACGGTGCGATCCAACCTGGGACGGCGGTTCTCATCCACACCGGCTGGGACGCGTACACGACCGACGTCGAGCGCTACGTCGGCCCGAACGGGACGACGGCATTTCCTGGCCTTGCACTCGACGGCGCCGAGCTGCTGGTCGAGCGCGGCGTCGCGGGCATCGGTATCGACACGCTTAGCACCGACGCGGGACACGCGACAACGAGCCCCGTCCACCATTGCGTTCTGCCGGCCGACCTGTGGCAGCTTGAGGGCATGGTGAATCTCGACGAGGTTCCAGCGCGCGGCGCCTGGATTATCGTTGCGCCACTTCGGCTGGTCGACGGGTCGGGCACGCCAGCTCGCTCGTTCGCGATCGTCCCAAAGCACCTGTAGCGCTCTGCCGGAATGCCAGGCGCCAGAAGGGATCTGAGCGACAGCTCCCGGCGGCGGTAGCAACCACCCGCGGATAGGCTCGTCGCATGGAGATCCGCGCGGTTCGAGCCGACGAGTGGCGCCGGTGGCGCGAGGTCAGGCTGCGCATGCTGCGCGATGATGCGACGTTTTTCTCGACCCGCTACGAGGATGTTGTCCGCGAACCGGACGAGCACTGGCAGACCTGGGTCGCGGAGGCGGAAAGCGGTCTGGCGAAGACACTCTTTGCCGCCGAAGGAGATGAGGGGCAGTGGTTAGGCGTGGTTGGCGGGTTCGTGCGTGTCAATGCATCCGAGGTGCATCTCGTGTCGATGTGGGTCGACCCCGAGGCGCGTGGTCTCGGCGTCGCGCGCGCGCTCATCCAGGCCGTGGCAGGTTGGGCGCGAGAGCGTGGAGCAGCGAAGGTTCTCTTGTTCGTGCAGGAGTCGAACGGGCCTGCGAAGGCGCTCTATGAGCGCGCGGGCTTCACCCCAACGGGTGATCGAGCCTCGATCGGCGCAGGGCGCGTCGGCTTCAAGCTGATGCTTGCTGCCGACGTTGACCTGCTGCTCGCGTAGGAATAGCCACAGTCCAGCAGCCGGGCGCCCATTCGCACGGTGCTTTCTAGATCAACCCGCCGTTTCGCAGCACGGAGCGGACCGCGAAGTCGTCGTCGAGTACCACGAGGTCGGCCGCCGCCCCGACCACGAGTCGGCCGAGGTCGGGACGACCAACGAGCGCCGCGGGAACCCGCGTAACCGCGTCGACGGCCTCGACGATCGGGACACCGAGCTCGACGAGATAGCGCAACCCCCAGGCGAGCGGGCGCACCGCGCCCGCCAGAGTGCCGTCGGCGAGACGCGAGACCCCACCGTCAACCGCTACGACGGTCTCGCCGAGCGCAAACACACCGTCGCCCGCCCCCGCAGCAGCGATCGCGTCGCTCACAAGGACAACCCTCCCGCGTGCGGCACGCCAGGCGACAAGCAGCGCCTCAGGTGCTACGTGCACTCCGTCGGCGATCAGCATCACGGTCGCGTCGTCGCGTGCGAGCGCGGCTCCAACACACCCAGGATCACGGTGAGCGAATGGCCGCATCGCGTTGAACAGATGCGTGACCGCACGGGCCCCGAGATCAAAGCCGGCGCGCGCCTGAACTGCCGTTGCATCCGTGTGACCCAGCGAGACCAGGATTCTGCGCTCGGCAAGCGCCTCGATTACCTCATCCGCACCGTCGAGTTCGGGTGCCAGTGTCACCGTCGTGATCGCGCAACCGGTGAGTAGGAACGACGACATCAGGTCCAGGTCCGGGTCGCGGAGATTCTCTGGTGGATGCGCGCCCGCACGAAGAGGTGACAGGAACGGCCCCTCCAGATGCGCACCGATGATGCTGGCGTGTCCTGCACGGAGCATCGCCTGGCCGATTGTTGAAAGCGCGTGTCGCACCCGCTCTGGCGAGGACGAGACGAGCGTCGGTTGGTACGCGAGGACGCCGTCTTGCGCAAGCGCATGACCCATCTCGACCAACGCATCGGCGTCGGCAGACAGGACGTCGGTGCCCGCGTACCCGTTCACCTGAAGATCGACGAGACCGGGTACCGCGATACCGCTTCCACGGTGTGCAAGCCCGATCTGCGCGACCGCGCCGTCGACGATCTCAACGTCACCTCGGACGAGCGTGCCGTCAACAACCGCAGCTGCTACGCCAAGTCGCATGATGGCAAGCCTATGCACTGGTAGCGTCGCGCTCGTGGCTCCGATATTCGCATCACCGTTCGATCTCACCGGCCGGGTCGCCGTCGTCACCGGGTCATCGAGTGGTATTGGACAGGCAATCGCGGTGGCCCTTGCCCGCGCCGGAGCGGATATCGCGGGACTCTCGCTCGAGGCGGCACCTAGCACTGAAGCCGCAATTGAAGCGGAAGGCCGCGCATCGCTGATGCTCGTTGGCTCGACCGCCGACAGCACGGCCGTCGATCGACTCGCCGATGCCACCATCGAGCGCTTCGGTCGCATCGACATCTGGGTCAACAATGCCGCTGGACTGATGGTTCGCCCGCTCCTGGAAACGAGCGACGACGACTGGCACGGTCTCCTTGCCGCAAACCTTCACGGCTATTTCTACGGCTGCCGTGCGGCAGCCCGGGAGATGGTCTCCGCGAGCAACGGCGGACGCATCATCAACGTCAGCTCAGCCGCAGATGTGCAGCCCCTCGCCGACCTCACCGCGTACATCACCGCCAAAGGTGGGATTGTGGGACTCACGCGAACGCTGGCGCTAGAGCTCGCTCCCCATGGGATCACAGTGAACGCAATCGCCCCCGGCGCCACCGAAACCCCACTCAACTCCTCGGCCTATACCCCGGACGTGCGAGCCGCCTACGAGAACCGCATTGCGCTCGGCAGGATTGCCAACCCGGGCGACATCGCCGACGCCGCATTGTTCCTCGCGACCGACGCAGCTCGGTACATCACGGGTCACGAGCTACTCGTCGATGGCGGGCTCACGATCAACGGCTCCGTTGGGCACGCCCGAAGTTGAGCACCGAAAGGACACACAGATGAAGCTCGGACTCATGACCGCGGCCTTCCCGAGACTACCTCTTGAGAAGCTCGCTTTCTGGTCGGCCGAAAACGGCTACGAGATGATCGAGGTCGCCTGCTGGCCCGCAGCAAAGGGAAGGGCGCGAAGGTATGCCGGGGTGTGTCACATCGACGTCTGCGCGCTCGATGTCGATCACGTTGAGGATGTCCTCGAGCGGACGGGCCTCGAGATCTCGTCGCTTGCCTACTACCCGAACAACCTGCACCCCAATCCAACCGATCGTCGCGCCGCGAACACGCACCTCAAGAAGGTGATCGACGCCGCCGTAGAGCTCGCGATCCCAATCGTCGGCACCTTCGTAGGCAAGGACCCTGGCAAGACGGTTCCCGACAACTTCAAGGAGTTTCGCAAGGTCTGGCCGGGGCTTGTGGACTACGCGGAGTCACGTGGAATCAAGATCGCGATTGAGAACTGCCCCATGCTGTTCAGCTACGACGAATGGCCCGGAGGGCTCAACCTCGCCAGCACCCCCGCCACCTGGGACGAGATGTTCTCGATCTGCGACTCGCCGAGCTTCGGCCTGAACCTCGACCCGTCCCATCTCGTGTGGCAGATGATTGATCACGACCAGGTCGTTCGCGACTACGCCTCAAAGCTGCTGCATGTTCATGCAAAGGACATGGAAGTCGACCGCGTTGGACTCCAGCAACACGGCGTTCTCTCGCAGGGGATGGGCTGGCAGATCCCGCGGCTTCCGGGGCTTGGTGAGATCGACTGGGGCCGCTTCATCGGCCAGCTCTACCGGGCCGGATACGACGGCGTCGTGTCGGTCGAGCATGAAGACCGTGCCTTTGAAGGATCCGAAGAGCTCGTCAAGCGAGGGTTTGAGATTGCCCGTGATGCCTTGAGGCCGTTCATTCACTGACCGTGGACACTCCTACGGGGTTGGCCGCCAGCTCCAGTGCAGACTTCAGTGGCCGTGTCCCGGTAGGAAGGCAGATCTTCATGTTTTCGGAGCCTGAGATCTCGCGATCGGCTCGCCCGTGCGGGCAAGCTCCTCGATGAGCGTCGCTGCCCGCTCGGTTCCCGGGCTCGCCTGCGCCCGTTTCGCGATCGCTCGAAGCCGGGCATGGAGCTCGGTATCCGCAACGAGCCGGTCGATCGCGCCGAGAAGCTCGTCGGCGGCGAAGTCATACGTCGCAAGTCGGATGCCGAAGCCGGTCTCGTCGACGCGCTGCGCATTGTCGTACTGATCCCAGAACAACGGCAAGGCGATCATCGGCTTGCCGAACTGGAAGCACTCGGTCGTCGTGTTGTTGCCTCCGTGCGTGATGACGACATCCGCGAGCGGGAGGATCGCCGGCTGGGGAAGAAACTCGGCGCCCCACATGTTCTCGGCGAGTTGATACTCGGTGTGTTGCGGCCCCTTCGAGACGACGAAGCGGTGCGGTGCCCGTGACAGGACATCGACCAGGCGCCTCATCAGATCGACATCGGCCGATCCGAGACTGCCAAGCGAGAGATACACGAGGGCGCCGTCGCCTTCTGCGATCGCCGACGGGAGCTCCGTGGTCGCCTCACTGCGGCGCACGCAGGTGTCGAGGCGATGCCAGGTCGGTGCAAGCGGACGTTCCCGCGCGTAGTCGACCTCTGAGGGAAAGACGTAGAGGTTGAGCCACGGCGACTCGTGAATGAACTCACCGGCATCGAGCGACCCGGCGCCGCGCTCCTCACAGAATGCGCTGAACTCGCCGTGCAGGTCGGAAATCGCGAGCTCGTAGGCCGACCGAAACGCGTCCCAGTCGGACCGGTCGGCCACTGGATAGCCCGAGAAGACCGGTGGCAGCCCCGGATCTTTCACCTCGAGCGGGTTGCAGGAGACGATCCGCGCCCACGGCCTCCCCGCTCGATGGAGCGCCGGAAAGCAGAGCACATTGTCCTCGACGACCACGTCGGGTTGTAGCTCATCGAGAATCTCTGCGAGCCGCTCGTCGCAGTAGCGTGCCCCGTCGCAAAGCGCACGCCAGGTGGGCTCGATAAACGTGGCGAGCTGATCGATCGTCGGTGTGCGGAAGACCGGCGCCGTATCGCGGATGAAGTCCTTCCAGAACTGACCGGCTTCCTCGTCCTGCTCGGGTGGCGGTCCAAGCCGCAACAGTCGCTCTTCGAATCCCTGCGCCTCGAGACTGCCGGCGAACGACTCCTCAAGCACGAAGACAACCCTGTGCCCACGCTCGCGAAGGACCTGTCCGATCCCAACGCAGTTGTTGGTCGGGCCGTACGCCCCCTCCGGGAAGAACACAATCGTCGCGGCACGCTGCTCCATCTCGTCCTCTCGTCTACCGTCGGGGACCGCAAACCTAACCAGTCCACACCGTGCCGTTCAACATCCAACAGGGAGATCCGAAGCCCATGGACGTGCAATCGCTCAGCGAAGCGCGCTGGTTCGCAGGTAAGGAGCGCGCCCTTACGGGGGTCGAACGCGTCGACACGATCACGGTTCCTGGCGGGGAAGGCGCAGTCGTCGAGCGTATCGACGCGGTGTTTGCCGACGGGGGTCGCGAGCGCTACTCGCTCCCGCTTCGCGATGGGAATGAATGCGACGGGCTCGACCCGCTGTGGCCTGCCCTAGCGCGTGCGGCAGGGGTTGACGCGCACCGCGCGACGGGGTTTCTGGCCGAGGACCTCTCGAACACCGTCGTCGTGTTGGATGGCTCTGCGGTCCTCAAGCTCTATCGCCGACCCGAGCCAGGTGCACATCCGGAGATCCAAGCGCTACGCGCCCTCGCCGCGTCGCGCCACGCGCCGGACATTCTTGGCTCACTCGAACACGACGACGCAACAATCGTCGTCGTCCAGCAGCTGATCATGGGCGAAGCCGTTGGCTGGGAGCGACTAATCACGCGACTTGCCGCGGGTGATCCCGCCTCGGGTGAACCGGCCGAGCTCGCCGCCGTGACGGCCACCCTCCACCAGACTCTCGGGGACACGCTTGGTGTCTCTCAGGCGCGTCTGTCGATCCCCGAAGTAGCACTAGACGGTGACTTGGCGCCGCTCAGGCGACGCGTCGAGGTGGATCTGGAGACGCTCGCGCGCGTGGGATTAGTCCAAATCCAGCGCATTCACGGTGACCTCCACGTCGCGCAGTTCCTACGGACAAACACCGAGATTGTGGTTGTCGACTGGGAAGGCCCACCTGGCCTTCCACTCGCCGAACGCGGCCGGCATCGACCGGCCCTTTGCGACCTTGCGTCGCTCCGTCTGTCGCTGGCCCATGCTGCACGAGCAGCCTTTCGGCGAAACTCCGGCTTTGCGTGGCAGGCGTGGGCAGAGGCGGCGCGGGAAGAGGCTCTCCTCGCGTACGAAGCCGTCATTCCTGGCGTCGATCGCGAGCTCCTTCACGCCCTTGAGCTCGAAAAGGAGCTTGCAGAACTTGCGTACGCCACTCGCTGGCTCCCCGAATGGCTCTACGCTCCCACCGCAGTGCTCCCGCTCATTCTCGAGAAGCCATGAAGCCCGAGGGCTTCCTCCGTGACATCCTCGCCGCACCCGAGCGGCTCGCGGCTGTCCTCGACGCCTATGCCGAAGCAGCCTCGCCGCTTGGCGCCTTGCCGCCAACTGTCCGACGCGTCGTGTTCATCGGGATGGGGAGTTCGCGGTTCGCCGCGCTCCCGGCGGCCGCATTGCTGCGCTCGCGTGGGTTCGACGCGGTCGCGGAGTACTCCTCGACCGGGCTTCGCACCGCTCCATCCGCAGACACTCTCGCCGTCGGAATCTCGGCCAGCGGTGGAACGTCGGAGACCGTCGAGGCGCTTGCGCTCCATCGGGGAACGAGCGTGACCGTGGCGGTGACCAATGACCCCAACGGGACGCTCGCGGAGGTCGCTGACATCATCCTGCCGCTCTACGCCGGGGTTGAGGAAGGTGGAGTCGCCTGCCTCACCTACCAGGCGACTCTGGCCGTACTGCACCTGCTCGCGGCGGCGCTCACCACCGGCGGACCTGGCGTTCCCGACTTGCGCCCCGCCGTCGCAGCGGCGGCATCCCTCCGTACGTCCCGCGACGAGTGGCTGCCAACCCTCGCCGATCACGTCACGGCCGCCACCACGACCTACACCATCGCTCCCGCCGAGAGACTCTCCTCGGCTCTGCAGTCCGCACTGATGCTCCGTGAGGGGCCGCGCCTTGCTGCTGATGCAACCGAGACCGGCGACTGGCTCCACGTCGACGTGTACCTCTCCAAGCGTCCTGGCTACACGGCGCTGCTCTTTCCAGGCTCGCGGTATGACGAAGGCGTGCTGGCGTACGCCCGGGAACGGCTCTCCATCCTCATCGCGGTTGGTCGCAGTCTGGAGGGGGCTGCACAGACCATCCCGATCACGGGGGCCAATGACCCGCTCACCGCACTTCTCACCGAGACAGGGGTTGCAGAGCTTCTTGCCGCCGAGCTTTGGCTCCGCGGCATGCGCGAAAGTGACCCGACACGTGTTTCGTGACACCCGGGAAGAGCACCAATGTACTCTGTGACACACGTATGAGTGACCGCTCCCGCAGCCACGGGTCACGGCGCCGAAGTCGAGTCGCTCGCATCGTCGGTGCGCTGCTCGTTGTCGGAGTCGCCGCCGGCCTTTCCTCCGCGCTAGCGGCATCACCTCAGGGTTCGTCAGCGCGATCTGCTGGCCCCGTTTTTGCGGGAGCGCTCGAGAGCAGTCAGAACACCATTGCCAGCAGGCTCATGGCCGAACGGCGTCGCCAGCAACTCGGGCTCGGCACACCGTTTCTTCGCGGAGACGGAGTGGCCAGGAGTCAATCGCAGGTGATCGGAACGCCCTGCGGAACCACCGTAGGGCTCCGCTGCGCCGATCTCGTCGTCCCACTCGATCGCACGGGGTTGACACCGGGATCGCTCACGCTCAAGGTTCAGGCGCTCTCGTCGGTTGGGCCAGAACGCGGTGTGATCTTCCTCATCGCCGGCGGGCCTGGTCAGGGCTCGGCATCGGTGTTTGGTCTTGATGATCCCGCGAGCGTCGCGTACTACGACTTCCTCTTCCCGGGCTACACGATGGTCGCTCTGGACAACCGCGGCACCGGGGGCTCGGCGCTCATTCGCTGCCAGGGCTTGCAGAGCTACTACCCGATCGAGCAAGAGGCAGGACTTGTTGCGTCCTGCGCCGACTCGATCGGCCCGAGCCGCGTGTTCTATGCGACTCGCGACCACGCCGAGGACATCGAAGCCGTCCGTCTAGCTCTTGGGGTCGAGAAGATCGCGCTCTGGGGGACGTCGTACGGGACGAAGCTCTCGCTTGCATACGCGCTCGCGCACCCGGGCAACGTCGAGCGGCTCCTGCTCGACTCGATGGTGCCGACCGACCTTGACGACCCGTACCGGGGAGCATCCCTCCGGGAGATGCCAAAGGCGCTGCAAGAGTTCTGCGCGGGCGGGCTGTGTCGAGCGGCGACGGCCGACTTCGCGGGCGACACGATCGCGGTCGCTAACCGACTAGCCGCGAAGCCTGCGCAGGTGAAGGTTCTTACCCCAGGCGGTTCACGGAAGACAGTCCGGCTCACCGGCCTCGACATCCTCTCCACCGTGGTCGAAGCCGATCTCAACCCAGGGCTCGCAGCCGAGCTTCCCGCCGTAATGCGTGCAGCCCGCACCGGTGACCTCCAGCCACTTGGACGGATCGTCAACCTGGCTACTGCGGGTGCCTCGTACCCGGCTGAAAGCCTGAGTGCAGGTCTGTTCGCCGCAACCGTGTGTAGCGACGGACCTCTCCCCTGGCCCACTGACGCTCCGGTCGAAGGGCGACGCGCACTGTTCGACGCCGCTGTGAAGGCGCTTCCCGCCGGAACGCTCGGTCGGTTCGGCAGCTGGGCGGCGGCGATCGGCAACGGTCACTTCTGCCTCGGTTGGCCGCAGCCCTCAGGCAGCGCCAAGCTGGGTGTTGGGCCGCTTCCCAACGTTCCCGTGCTCGCTGTCAACGGCGGCTTCGACATGCGAACCCCGACCGCGAGCGCGCAGGCAGTGATCTCGAAGTTCCCGCAGGGTCGCCTCATCGTCGTTCCGGCGGTCGGGCACAGCGTGCTTGGCGCCGATCTCAGCTTTTGCGCTGCCCGAGCGGTGCGCGAGTGGATGCTCGCAGCATCGTTCTCCGATCAGTGCGCCCGACCGGCCGCGTTCATCGCGACCGTCCCTGCCTACCCCGCCGCGAAGGTCAAGGGTGTTGCTACTCCCGCCCAGACGCTCGCAATCGTCGGAAAGACGCTGCGCGAGGCAGAGGCCGTGTGGTTCATGGCAGCCGGTCCGGACGCTCCGGTCGCGGGCCTCTACGGCGGCAAGCTTGAGGTTGCCGGACAAGGCGGCCTGAAGCTCACCCGTTACAGCATCGCACCGGGAATTGAGGTGAGCGGAACTCTCTCGATCGCGAAGGCGGGCTTCCCGCTGACCTTTGGCGGCTTTGTCACGGTCTCGGGCAAGCGCGCAGCTAGTGGCATCCTCGGCCTGAACGGCTCGTCGCTCGCAGGCACGCTTGGTGGCGTGCTCGTCGGGTAGTTCGTCGGGTAGGTAGTACCACCCAGATGACCTGAAGCGGACGGGCTGACCCGCCCTAGGAGACGCGGGCGGTAAAGGACTTCGAAGCGGTGACGCCCTTCGTGGTCACCGCGATCGAGCCTTTGATCTGCTTACCTGCCGCGCTCTTGGGGAGCGACCACACGCACGCGGCGACCCCGTTGCGGAGCCGCTTTGCCTTGACCGGAACAGCCGCTCCACCGATCGTCGCTTTGCACGTCACTGCTCCTCCCGCGACAGGGCCAGCGGTATCGCTCTGGATCAGCGCAAGCCCAGCCGAGAACGACGAGCCTGCCTTCGCAGGCGTGGGGCCAACGGAGAAACCGGCCACGCCGAGCGAGAACTGCGTCAGCACCTCGTAGGTGTAGAACCCTCCACCTTGGTCGGGTGCGATATCGGTGCGAAAGTTCGTGAAGTCCGCTTCGCCCTGCGCGTTCTCGGTGATCCCCGAGCCAAAGATAACGCCGAAGTCGAACGCCTCTGGGCGCCCGAGGTCGCCTGCGTTGATCCGAATGATCGGGCCAGAAGCGGGGTACGAATAGGAGAGTGACGACTGCGCCTCAGCGGACAGGAAGTCCGAGCCTGACCACTTGAAGAGCGAGACGATGCCGCTTGTCAGCTGGATCGCCCAGTCGGCGCCGAGGCTTTCGGGATCTCCTTTGCCCTTCTCCGTGTCGATGAAGAGCAACAGCAGCATGTCCGGCGTCAGCAACGGCCGGTTGTTGACGTTGACTTTGAACGTCAAGGCCCCGGTGTCGTCATTCGAGACGACAACGCTCGTGATGTCGGGCGCGGTTGGGTTCTCCCCGGTCGAGTCGGAGTAGCTGCGCGAGTTGCTTGCAGCGGCGCCGAGAGCAATCGCCGGGACGCCGATGAGGAAGGCGAGAACGCTGATCATGGCGACCGAGCGAGAAGGCATTGCTGCAGCGTACCCTCGCGACGACCCTCGGCATACAGATCCGGCGCTACGACGAGCTAGCTTTGCTGGCGGGCGAACCACCTCACCACGGGATCTCATCCCCGTGCGCGTGGAAGAAGCGCCCACTTCGTGAGGCATCGAGTTCATCAAGCCGTGCGATCAACCCAGCTGCCGCCTGCAGCGGATCCTCGTTTCCCGCACCGCTCGTCATCTCGGTGCGAATGAACCCCGGATGGAGCGCGACGACATGAATGCCGCGAGGCGCGAGCTCGTGGGCAAGGTTGGCCGTTGCCATGTTGAGCGCCGCCTTTGACATCCTGTACCCGTACATCCCACCCGATGGGCCATCGCCGATCGACCCGGCGCGGCTTGAGACAAACCCGATCTTGGATCCTTCGCGAAGTCGGGGAAGAAGCGCGTTGGTCATCCGGAGCGGACCGAGCGTGTTGACCTCGAACTGCACACGGGCGTTGTCGAGGTCCTCCAACGAATCGCGCTGAAGGATGCCAGCGTTGTTGACGAGCACGTCGACTACAAGGTCTGAACCGAGCGCTCGGTTCAGCGTCGCGCCGACGTCGGCATGCGCCACATCGAGGCCGTCAACGACACGACAACCGATCGCGTCGAGCTCAACTGACGTCGACCGGCACGCCGCGATAGCTGTATCGCCCCGAGCGTGGAGCTGGCGGCAGATTTCGAGCCCGATCCCCCGGTTGGAGCCGGTCACCAGCCATGTCGCCACGCGTCATCCTTTCGTCGTCGTTGGGGGACCTGTGGCCTTGACCTGATATGCGGCCCCGTCCAAGCGAACGCTACGTGAGTCGGGCGGCGCTGTCTGCGGGCAACCGCTCCACGACCGGTCAGGCGGCACGCGGATACCCGCGCCACAACGGTGGCGGCTAGGTGATCGGTGGCTGCTTCGCAGGAACAGAGACTGCGCGCGTCACCGTGCGGGGTACAGCGGCGAATCGCACGTTGACGCTGGCGGGGCCTTTCGGCACGGTGACAGCGAGCGGAAGTCGCACGGTCTGTCGACCTGCCGCCAGCGTCAGGCTACGCCTGGCGACCGTTCTGCCGTGACGATTGAGGCTGATGGTGGCCTCGAGCGGCCGTGACGCCTCTAGCTGCACGAAGAGGGCACGCCGATCCGGCGCGAGCCTCCGAACCCACGCCGCGCGCAAGTGCGCGGTCGCACGTTTCTGCTTGTCGCCGCCACCCTGTCCGGGAGTCCCGCTCGTGGAGGCCTGAGCAGGTTGGGCTGATCCTGATGGTTGTGCGACGGGAGCTGAAGGGGGTGGTGAGGGAGAGGCGGAGAGTGCTGCCAGTACCCACGGGTGGCGTTTATCCACGGATGGCCGACCGCCATCCTGCAGAAACAGCGTGCTGTACGTCTCCGCGTCAAGCGTTCCGAAGCTCACTACTTGACACCGACAGAAGGGGTGCGCCCGGCCGGCCGCTGCATCGGCCGCGCTCGCAAACAGCTTGTGCTCGGCATGTCGCCGACAGGCCCCGCAGGCTGCGCAACCACAGCCATCGCGGGCACCGTCAGGGTCAAGACCCCAGACCCCGCTCGGCGGGGCGGCCAGCAGTCCAGCCGGCCGCATGAGAACGGCTGAGCCAACAACGAGAAGACCCGCACCAAGCAGGCTCCGGCGCGAGAGGCGCATCGGTAGGTGCCCTCGATCGAGGGAGCCGCAGGTTGACGCGCCGATCACCAATGAGCCGGTGTCCCGGGGAGAGCGATCGCCTCGAGCGAACGGCGAACCGTTCGCGTTTGACGACCACCCAGATCCCGGCTGGTCCGGCTCGACCGACGCCCTGCGGCTTCCACGACCGAGAGCAGCCTCTTCTCCAAACTCCACACCTCTCATCATCGTCCACCACTCAGTTGCATCTTCACCCAAAAGGGGTACCCTCATTCGGCAGGTTCCAGCGCGAGGGTACGGCTCTAATCATGTTCGTCCGGCGCGCGTCTGAGACGCTGACTCCAAGACGGGCCAGACCGGGCTGGGCCATGGAAGCCACGCGTTCCGCGGCCCTCATACGAAGCGGATGATCGGGCTCGAACCGACGACCTTCTGCTTGGCAAGCAGACGCTCTACCAACTGAGCTACATCCGCGGGGCCGCGGAGTATACCGGGGCGGTCTCCGGCCTACCCGAGACGTGGCCTGCAGAACCCCAACCCGCATCAAGCCTCTACGTTGATTCGAAGCCGTCCGTGAGGTAGCGTCGCCCCAATGTGTTGCCTAGCTCTCTCCGCAGGCTTCCTCGGGCCTCGGTTCGCCCTCCTGTTGGTGTGGATCTTCGGCACGCGCGTCGACCCAGCGTTCTCGACTTGGCTCCTGCCGCTCCTTGGCCTCTTCTTCCTGCCGTGGACGACATTGATGTACGTACTCGCATGGGGCCCGCTCTATGGCGTGTCGGGTGCTGGGTGGATTCTGGTCGGTCTCGGAGTCCTCCTCGATCTCGCGACGTATTCCTCGCGTTCGGCGCAACAACGCTACGCCGGCAGCGCCTAGACCGGGTCTTCTGGAAGCCTCGAGAGCACGACAGCGTCGAGACGGCTGCCGTCGATCTCCCAGTACGAGCGCAGTGTCCCCTCACGGCGGAAGCCTGCGCTGCGGGCGAGTCGAAGCGCCGGAACGTTCTCGGAGGCGACGAACACGTGGACGCGACCGAGCCCGAGTGTTTCGAACGACCAGTCAGTGACGAGGCGGAGAGCCTCGGTCGCAATCCCGCTGCCGCGCGCAGCCTGCACGACACAGCAGCCCACCTCGCCCACTCGGTGCTCGGTGAGCACGAGCATCGTCTCTCCGAGGTACTCATCACGTACGCGATCGGCAATCACGAGATGGAGGAGTGAGTCCTCCCGACGGCATTCCTCGAAGAACTCCACTACTCCCGGGCCGTTGTCCGCCGGGAGCTCCTGCACCCACCGCGCCGTCGACGCATCCTGGCCTAGCGCGAGGGCGGCGCCGAAGTCGTCCTCGCGGAACGGTCGCAGAGCGAACGCACCGCCGACGAGCGGCGGCTCTGGATACGGAATCGTCGCGTTGATGGGCACATCCTAGAAGCGCGATGTCCACGTGATTCGCCACGAGGGCCGAACCTGAACCACAGCCGACTGGCCGCCCTCCGACGGCGGCCAGTCAGTCCTCTTCCCGAGCCGCGCCCTAGATCCCGAGGGCCTTGGCTTTCGCGGCCGTGAACTCCTCGTCTGTGAGGATCCCTGCCGAATGCATCTGTGCGAGCCTCGTGAGCTCGGCCATCTGGTCGTCCTGTGCTGGGGCGGCAGGTGCCTGCTGAGCCTGGAGCTCCGCGATCTGCTGGTTCTGGGAGGCTTCCTGCTCCGCGGCGGCCTGACCCCTCTGGGCGCTCCTTGCACCCATACGCGCTGCCCCACCCACCACAACAGCCGTCCCGATCAGTCCTGGACCTCTGCGTCGTCGCATCATTTGAGCACTCTCCTTTTAGGCCTCGGCCGCTTCCAGCGCCCACTCGCGCGCCGCCTGGACAACGTCATGCGGGAGCCGCTCGAACGCGACCATCACTCCACCCGCGTCGCGCATCGCCTGGGCGACCTTGCGGGCCCACACGTTTTCCCAGACCAGGAGTGCCGCGGAGGAGTTCGGCTCGAGCCCCTCTGCTGCGCTCATCAGGTCTTCGTCGTTCAAGAGGCCGCCGACCTCGGCGCCGGCCTTCTCCAGACCGTCCCGAACATCGGGGTCAAGCTCGGTGATCTCCATCGCTACAGCCGTGCCGTCCGCGTCCTTACCGATAAAGGCGATGTCGATGATGCGAATCGTGCCGTCCTCTACGAGGTCGGCAATCGCGGGTGCGATCTCTCCCCGAAATTTGTTGCCTGGAAAGACGATGATCGCGTAGTCAACAGGTCCAATCTCCTCCATTTACTCCTCCTTCGCTTGCATGTAGTGGGTTACTCTGCCTGCTCGGAGCATCATCCGTGAGATCAGCTTCCCGCCAAGGCGCGAGGGGACACACCACGTCGACGAACACCTACGGTGAGAAGCCGGCCTGGGGCCTTACTCGCCCCCACGTCGGGCTTCTACGTCTCGTCATCTCGTGGGTGCTTGCCACGGCGGCGCTCCTCGCTGCAGCGTGGATCCTCCCCGGAGCTGCTGTCAACAGCTTCCGTGGCGCCTTCGTAGCCGCAGCGGTGATCGCCGTTCTCAATGGGATCGTGCCGCCGCTGATCGCCGCGCTTCGTCTCCCTTTCATGCTCGTCGCTGGGCTTCTCCTCGTCCTCGCTGCCGACGCGCTCATGCTCCTCGCAGCCGACAGGGTCACGGACGGCGACCTCTCGATCGACTCATTCTGGTCGGCTCTCGCCGTCGCCCTCGTCGCGGCGGCCGTCTCGGTCGTCCTCGACATCGTCTTCGGGACAAACGACGACGACACGTACACCGTGCGGGTGACCCAGCGAATAGCGAGACGCTCCGGCGAGCGCGTCGAAACTGCCGCGCCAGGGATTCTCTACCTCGAGATCGACGGCCTTGCGCTACCTGTTCTCCAACGCGCAATGAGGGATGGCAACGCTCCCACGATGGCGCGCTGGCTCGCTGACGGCAGCTACACGCTGACCGAATGGGAGACCGACCTCTCGTCGCAAACCGGGGCCTCGCAGGCTGGCATTTTGCTCGGTTCGAATGACGACATTCCTGCCTTTCGCTGGGTCGAGAAGGAGACCGGCACCATGATGACCTGCTCGGCGCCCGCCGATTGCGCCGAGATCGAACGCCGCCACGCGGGTAATGGGCTGCTGGTCGACGGTGGCGCGAGCCGTGGCAACCTCCTCTCCGGCGAGGCCGACCATGTGATCCTCACGGTCAGTCGGATAGACGCAGAAAAGAAGGCCAACCCCGGCTACCGTGCCTTCCTCGCGAACGGTTTCAACGTGACACGGCTCTTCGTTCTGTTCTTCTGGGAGATCGTGCTCGAAGTGTCTGCGGCGAGCCGGGCCATCCGGCGAGACGTGCAACCGCGCGGGCATCGCAGCGGCATCTACCCGCTAATGCGTGCCGCACTCTGCGTGTTTGTCCGGGACCTCATCGTGTACGGCGTCCTGACCGACATGATGAAGGGCCGCCCAGCGATCTACGCGACGTTCTCAAGCTATGACGAGGTGGCCCATCACTCGGGCCTTGAACGAGCCGACACGCTGGAGGCACTGCGCAAGCTCGACCAGCAGTTCGGCAGGATCGAGCGTGCCCGCGTCTACGCCTCGCGGCCGTACGCGATCGTTGTGCTCAGCGACCACGGACAGACTCAGGGCGCAACGTTCAAGCAGCGCAACGGCTACGGCTTCGATGACCTCGTCGAGCGTTCGCTCTCCCGAGGGAGCGTCGCCGGAGTCGCGGGCGGTGATGAGCAGGGCTCAATGGTTGGTCATGCACTCGGCGAAGCGACGGGGCGAGCGCCCGGGAAGAAGCGCAAGAAGAACGATGTCTCTGGTCAGGATGTCGTGGTGCTCGGTTCGGGCAACCTCGGACTCATCTACCTGATGGAGAAGAGCCGGCGCCTGACGCTCGAAGAGCTGAACGATCGGCACCCTGAGCTGATCCCGGCACTCCGCAACCACCCGCACGTCGGCTGGTTGCTCGTGCGATCGTCCGAGGATGGACCGGTAGTCCTTGGCGCCAGCGGGGTGCACTACCTCACCGATGGTCGGGTCGACGGCGACGATCCTCTCGCAGGGTTCTCGCCCACTGCGCCGCAGCACCTCCTCCGTACGGACGGGTTCGCCCACGTCGCCGACATCATGGTCGGAAGCTTCTACGACGCCACGCTTGAGACCGGCTGTGCATTCGAGGAGCTGATCTCGTTCCACGGCGGCATCGGTGGCCCCCAGACGCGGGCGTTCGTTCTTCATCCTTCCGACCTCCAGGTGCCTGCCACCGGGCTTATCGGCGCGGCAGCCGTTCACGACACATTGCTCAGCTGGCGGCGGACACTCAACGGCGCGGCAGCTGTGACGTAAGGCGCGGCTTGAGCGCGCGCGGATCGTCGGCCGTCGCCGCAAACGCCACACCCCGCGCGCTGGGCTAGTCTCGGCTCCTCGATGGCCCAATCCGTCACTCGGTACCTGACTGCGCTCCTACCCCGCTCGCTTGTGGACATCGCGCCGGGCGCAGCGACAATCCGCCGATACGACCGGTCGTTGCTGCGAGGCGATCTCATTGCGGGGACGACAGTGGGGCTGGTCGCGGTTCCATCGTCGCTCGCGATGGCAGAGCTGGCCGGGTTGCCGGTCGTTTACGGGTTGTACGGGACGCTGTTCCCCCTCGCCGTCTACGGACTTCTCGCAACATCACGACAGCACGTGATCGGCCCCGATGCGACGCTCGCGAGCCTGACCGCAGTAACCATCGGACCGCTCGCAGTTGTCAACGGCGTCGCCGATCCGGCCCGGTTCGCTGCTCTCGCAGCGGGGCTCGCGTTACTCATGGGTGCGCTCCTGTTCCTCGCAGGCACGCTCCGGCTCGGCTTCGTGTCGGAGTTTTTTGGCAAGCCCGTTCTGCTCGGCTACATCAATGGCGTTGCGCTCACCGTCATCGCCTCACAGTTTGGGAAGCTGCTCGGCGTCGACATAGACGCGACAGACTTCTTCGCGATCCTCCGGGAAGCCGTTCGCGAGGCCGAAGAGGCCAACGGGGCGACGGTGCTGCTGAGTGGGCTGTTGCTCATGCTGGGCCTCGCAGTGAGACGGGTCTTGCCGATTGTTCCGGCGTCACTCGTAGTCCTTGGCGTGGGTCTGCTGCTTGGCTGGCTCGCTGAGCTCGAGGACCGTGACATAACCATCGTCGGCGAGGTCGAAGGTGGTCTGCCTCCAGTAGCCGTCCCGAACGTGGGCATTGGCGATTACGTGGATCTCCTTCTCCCTGCTGCGGCGTTTGCGCTGGTCGCCCTGGCCGACACGATCGCCACGGTCCGCACGTTCGCGCAGGCTCACGGCTATCAGATCGACGCGAACCGTGAGCTCACAGCGCTCGGAGGCGCGAACCTGATCGGAGGGCTGACGAGCGCGTTTCCGGTCTCGTCCAGCAACTCCCGTTCTGCGGTGAACGATGCCACGGGTGCGCGTTCGCAGCTCGCGGTCGTGGCGGCGGCGGTGGTAGTGGCCATCTTCGTCCTCTTTGCGATGCCGCTCATCGAGCCTCTGCCGAAGGCGGCTCTTGGCGTCATCATCGTGATCGCCGCCCTCGGCCTGATCAACGTGCGCTCGGTCTGGCGACTCCGTCGCGTGCGGACCGCAGAAGTGGTGCTCGCCGCAGCTGCGTTTCTCGGTGTCCTGCTCCTTGGTGTGATCGGCGGCGTGGGCGTAGCGATCGCGCTGTCAATCGGCGTCTTCCTCTACCGCTCGGCACGACCGCACGACGCCGTCCTTGGAGAGACGAGCGACGCGGACGGCTACCACGACGTCGACCGCTGGCCCACTGCCCAGGCCGAGCCGGGGCTCGTCGTCTATCGCTTCGATGCGGCACTGTTCTTTGTCAACGCCGAGTACTTCCGGCTTCGTGCACTCGCCGTCGTCGATGCTGCCAATCCACCCGCAGAGTGGCTTGTTGTTAACGCGGAGTCGTTCACGTACATCGATTCGACCGCCGTCGACGTTCTCCGCCAGCTCCACGGGGAGCTGGCAGCACGGGGCACCAGGCTGTGCATCGCCCGCCTGAAAGGACGTCAACGGGAGATCTTCGCCGAGACGGGCCTAACGGCGCTCATCGGCCCTGAGAGCTTCTTCCCGACCATCCGCTCGTCGGCAGCCGCGTTCGGTCGCCGACACGAGGGTGGTAGCTAGCGGTCGACGACCGCCGAATCGGGCCGAGGCTGACGTGCGATGGACGCCGTGATTAGCCGGGCGCCGGTTTGGCTACATCGGAGCCGCCAACCAACTCGTTCGCGAAGAAGGTGAGAGCCGTTCTCGTCTTGGTCTGCTGGTCACCCGAGAGCTCGATGCCACGCCCCGCGAGAAACGCCTTCGACTCCGCCACCACCTGAAAGGCCTCGCTCGGCAAGCACTTCGTCGAAAGCTCCAGGATGCGGCTACCGTCGGGATACAGCCACATCTCCGCGACCATCCGACGGCGAAAACCCTCGGGGGTGAATCTCAGCTTCAACACGAAGATCGGCCCGAGTACCGCAAGGTCGTCCAATCCGACGCCATCGGGAGCATGCGTAGCGAAGAACGCCCGCTGTTCCTTCGAGAAGAGTTTGCGTAGTGGCCGACGCCCGGCCGCCGCTTCGCGAACCGCGGTCTGGTCAAGCTTGCCCTTGTACGACGCCGAGCAGACGAATCCCCCGGGCATCGCATCGACCTCGACCCCGAAGCTCGACGACAGACGCAGCCCCGCCGACAGCGCCTCCGGCACCACGGGACGAAGCTTCACAACGGAGTCATGAGACCGCCCTTGAATCCGTCGAGCGCGCACGACGACCCCATGACGATCGAGCGCAAGATCAGACGTATCGAAAAAGAACACCTGGCGGATCTGCGCCTCCAGCGGATCGATCCCCAACGCTGCAAGCGTCGAGCGCTGCACGGATTCGGGCACGGTCAGCTTCAGTTCGACCGAGTCGGACCCACCGACGAGCTCGAGAAGCTCGCCAAGCTGCTCACCCGACAACGCGCTCGGTGTTGGGGACTTGGTCGACATGGCACAGATCATCGCAGTCACGGCCGCGACACACAATCCCAGAGCCTGGTCTACAACCTAGGTCGCGGCAGATGGGCCAGTGTCGATGGTCACGCGTTGCGCCGCCAGTCGCTCACGACGATCCTTCGTGTACTCCTGGACGATGATCTGGAGGGACGCGGTCACCGGCACCGCGATGAG